>CAZZYR010000146.1:0-6174 GCA_964658235.1 uncultured Acetobacteraceae bacterium
CACAAAGCGGGGCCGGCGCGCCGTGCCTGCAGGCGGCACTTGGCGCACGGCTGGCGGCGCTGCGGGCGTGGCCGGTGGCGCCGCCCGTGCCGGGCGGTGCGACGGCGCAGTATGTGAGCCTGCGGCCTGCTGCGGGGGGCGCGGCGCAGCCGGATCCGGCGTTCTGTGGCGGGTTTGCGGAGCGCGCCAATGCGGCGCTGGCGCGCGTGGGCACGCTGGATCCGGCGGCGATGGGCTACCAGGAGGTGGCGGGCACGCATGGGCCGGACAGCGCCGGCGCGGCGTCGGTTGATCTGTACGACGCCAACGTGTTCGCGCTGTTCCAGCGGCGCGCCCGTGGCGTGAGCCTGCATGGCGGCGCGCCGGTGATCACGCCGGTTTCGCTGACCCAGCTGGTGACGGCGCAGAGTCCGGCGAACCAGGGCGGCCGCTTCTCCGCCTTTGCGAGCCAGACAGGGGATTACGGCACCATCGACGTGTTCCATGACGGCGGCCGGCTGCTGGCGCTGGCGGCGGATCCGTGGGGATTCACCACGCCGGCCTCGCCTGGCGAGGCGGCGCATGCGGGCGTTTGGGACCTGACGACAGGCGCCGCGGTGCCGGCGTGTTTGTTCGACACCTATACCCGCCCGGCCGATCCGGGGCCGTTCGAGGCGCTGTCCCACCTGACGGCGTGGCGCGCGGCGCTGGATGAGGTGCGGGCGTCCGGATCGGCCGCGCTGGGGACGGCGTTTTTGCGGGACCAGGGGCAGCTGACGGCGGATGCCGCGTTCGTGGTGCTGCACATGCCGCTGCTGGCGCGCGCGCAGGCCAGCGTAGGGAACCAGACCGGCTGGCTGCGGCACCGGCATGACGAGGTGCTGGACGCGCTGTTCGCGTGGTCCGCAAAGGATCCGGGCAACAAGGCGGTTTTCGACAGGGTGTTTGCGCAGCTGCGTCCGGCGGCCACGGAGCTGGTGCGGGCATACCAGACAACGCAGGCGCTGGACGCGGCGGAGGCGACGCAGGCCGGCGCGATCACCGTGATGGAGCTGCTGTATCAGGCGAGCATTGGGGTGGCGCCTGGGCTGGGGGCGACGCCGGACCTGAACGATTCCTACAAGCCGCGCTACCCGATCCTTGCGTCGCCGCAATAGGTTGCAAGCGATCTCTGTTCACACGTGACGTATAAAAAGATGGATTAAGTTTGAGTTTGCTTCAAATAATGTATGCATCCTGTTCGGGAACCGGATGGTGCGATGGCGTTTCGACCGAGAATGCACTACGAAATCTTCCTGGACACAGGCCTGAAACAGCTGCGCCGGATGGCAGCCCGCGTTGATGGAACATGATGACGAACACACGTGGCCGCTGCGCCAACGTTGATTATTGCGAGCTGGCGGCATCCCGGGTGGATATCGAGGTGCCGCTGGGCGCGCCGTTCGTCTGCCCGGAATGTGCCAAGGCGCTGCGCGAGCCGCCGCCCGACCGTGTGCTGGGCCGTGCGGCCGATATCGCGGCGCTGTCCGGGGTGGCGGCGGCCTTGATCTGCGTGGGGCTTGGCGGCGGCTACCTGCTGTTCGGCGGCGGGCCGTCCAGGCTGGCGGCGCCCGCCGGCGGCGTGGAGCACGCGGCGGAGACGGAGGCGGTCAAGCCGGTGACGGTGCTGCGGCTGGAGGGCTCGGCGCTGCTGGCGGCGGGGCTGGCGCCGAAGCTTGCCGCGGCGTTCCTGACATCCCAGGGGGATACCGGCGTGAGCGTGCAGCCGGGCGGCACGGCGGGGGAGGTGGTTGTCAGCGGCCTGCGGGCCGGGCGGCCGGAGGCCGTGGTGGTGACCGCGAATGGGTCCGACGCCGCGTTTGCCGCCTTGGCCGCGGGGCGGGCGAACGTGGCGATGGCGACGCGGCGGATGACCGGGCCGGAGCTGAAGCGGCTGCATGTGCCGGGGGATGCGGCGGCAGGCCGCGCGGTGGCCATGGCGGTGCCGGCGGTGATCGTGAACCCAGCCAATGCGGTGAGCGCGCTGACGGTGGAGTCACTGAGTGCCGTGCTGGACGGGAGCATCAGCACGTGGATGCCGCTGGGCGGCTCCGTGGAGCCGATCCATTTGCTGACGTCCAGCGAGCAGGCGGAAGCCGCGGTGGGGAGCGGCGCGCATCCCTTGTCCGACGCGGTGATGCGCGACGAGGATTCGATTGCCGTGGTGTCCCTGCCGCGCGCGGGGGCGGCGAAGGTGTTGGCGATCGGGGCGCCGGGTGTGCAGCCGACGGCGCCGAGCAGCGCGGCGATCTCCTCCATGACGTATCCGCTGGCCCACGCGCTGTATCTTTATGCGCCGGCCACGGCGCCAAACCGCCTGGCACAGCTTTTCGTGGATTTCGTGCTGTCTCCGGAGGGGCAGGCGCTGGTGCCGAAGGCGGGGCTGTTGCCGCTGCCTCCGCCTTCGCCGGCGCCGGCAGGGGCCGCGCCGCCGGCCGCGTCGCCGGGTCTCGCCAAGGCCGAAGCGGTGGCTGCCGTGGCCCCCAAGACACCGGCGCCCGCGCCGCCACCGGCACAAGCGGCCGCCCCGGAGGCCGGGCAGACGGCCGATTCCGCGGCGTGGACGACCTATCGCAACCTGCCGCGCACGGCGAAGGTGCTGGCGCCGGGGCTGCATTTCCAGTCCGGCACCTACGAGCTGGATCCGACAGGCGAACGCGACCTGCAGCACGTTCTGGCATTGATCGCCGCGGCCAAGACGCCGCCCGGGCATGTGGTGCTGGCCGGGTTCGCCGCCGGGCAGGCCAGTCCGGCGCAGGATCTGGCTGCCTCCCGCGCCGGCGCGCAGGCCGTGGCCGCTTTGCTGGCCAAGGCCGGCACGCCGCCAGGACAGGTGTTGGCGCTGGGCAGCGGGTCTCCGCAAAACCCGGTGCGCGGCACGCGGCGGTGGGTGGAGATCTATGTCCTGAACTAGGAATTGGCTGTGGCCCGTGGGGCGCCTCAGGGGCGGCCGGGCTGGTTCAGCAAGCAGATGGCGCCGCCAGCACGCCACCAGGACGCGCATTGGGTGTGGGTGCGGACCGGAGTGTCCAGCAGCGGCGCGGGGTGGTCCGGCAGGGATGCGGGATCCGCGAAGCATTGCGCCATGCCGAGCGTTCGCGTGCAGAAGGGCTGCGGCGGCGCCTGGCTGATGACCGAGCGTCCGCCTGCGGCGCATCCCGTGATCAACAGACAGATAAGGACCCATCGCATGGGCGAAGCCTAGGGTCCCGCGGTAAACAACTCCCTCCGGCGGGGCGGCTTCTGGGCGGGGGTTTCGCCCCCCGCCACCCGCCGCTATGGTCCGGCCGCCATAGGACACTGAGGACTCGCTGTCGTTGCCCGATATTTTTGATGAGGTGGAGGAGGATCTCCGCAACGAACGCGCCCGTGCGCTGGGCCGGCGCTATGCCGGGCTGGGCGTGGCCGCGCTTGTGCTGATCCTGGCCGGCACCGGCGGCTACGTGTTCTGGCAGCAGAACCGGACGGAGACCGCGAACGCGGTGGCGAACCGGTTCATCGACGCGGCGCGCGCGGCGGACAGGGCCAGCGCACAGGCCGGCGGCCCGGATCAGGCAGCCGCCGCCACGGCGGCGAAGACCCTGTCCGCCATCGCGCAGACCGGACCGGACGGCTACAGGGTGCTGGCTCGCCTGCGCCTGGCGACGCTGCAATGGCAAGGTGGGCAGCACAAGGAGGCTGCCGCCACCTGGCAGGCGGTGACCGATGATCCGTCCGCACCGCCGCTGCTGCGGGACCTGGCGACGCTGACCAGCGCCCAGACGCAGCTGGACAGCGCCGATCCCGTGCTGCTGCGTCAGCGGCTGCAGACGCTGACCGGGGCGGACAACACCTGGCGGCCGATGGCCGAGCAGATCCTGGCGCTGCTGGACATCCGCACCGGCCGGCAGCGCGATGCCGCCGGCACGCTGCAGCGCCTGACGGTGGACGCGCGGGCGCCGGAGGGCATCAGGCAAATGGCGGCCGATTTGCTGACCACGCTGCCGCCGGACGCCCAGGCTCCCGCCCCTGCCCCGGCCGCGGCGCCAGTTCCGCCGTCCCCGAAAACCCAAGTTCCCGCGGCAAAGGCCGCGGCAGCGCATGGATAAGACAAGCGTGACCCCCACTGACCGACCGCACGCCGCCGGCCTTTCCCGCCGCAATGCCCTTCTGCTGCCATTGCTGCTGCCGGCGCTGTCCGGCTGTGGCTGGTTCGATTGGCTGACCGACGAGGAGAAGAAAGGCATCCCTGGCAAGCGGGAGCCGATCCTGGCCTCGCTGCGCGGGCTGAGCATCGATTCGGTGGAGCCGGTGACGCTGCCGCCAGTGACGGCGAACGCGGACTGGCTGCAATATGGCGGCTCCGTGACGCATGTGGGCGGCAACTTGGCCGGGGGCCTGACGAAGGCCTGGAGCACCAACATAGGCGCCGGCGGCAATTACCGCGCCCGCATCACCGCCGAGCCTTTGGTGTCCGGCAACACGGTCGTGACGATGGACACGGACGGCGCGGTTGCCGCGTTTGACCTGGCGACCGGGCATCAGATCTGGCGCACGGTGACCAAGCCGAAGAAGAATCACAGTAGCAACATCGGCGGCGCCATCGGGATCTTTGGCAACCGGGTGTATGCCGTGACCGGCCGCAGCCAGGCCTTGGCGATCAATCTTTCGGACGGCACGGTGGCGTGGCGGGCGGATTTGACCTCGCCGGCGCGCAGCGCGCCGCTGATTACCGACGGCGCGCTGTTCGTGATCACCATCGACCAGCAGTTGCAGGCGTTCTCGCTGGCGGATGGGAAGTATCTTTGGTCCTACCAGGCGACGGCGTCCAACACGGGCACGATCGGGCAGGCGGCGCCGGCGGCGGCCGAGGGTGTGCTGGTGGCGGGCTTTGAGTCCGGCGACCTGGCTGCCGTGCGGCTGGATAGCGGCACGCTGGTGTGGACGGACAACATGGGCGGCATCAAGGGGCAGGCGACGCTGTCCGATTTCGGCTCCGTGCGCGGCGCGCCGGTGATCGACAACGGGCTGGTCTATGCGATCGGGCTGGGCGGGCTGATGGCGGCGCTGGATTTAAGGTCCGGGCGCCGGGTGTGGCAGCGCGACGTGGCGGGTGCCAACACGCCGTGGATTGCCGGCGATTTCCTGTATGTGGTCAGCACGGAAGAGAAGCTTGCAGCTTTGTCCAAGGACGATGGCAGCGTGCATTGGGTGACGGATTTGCCGCGCTTCCGCAATCCGAAGCGCAACAAGGGATTGATCACCTGGTTCGGGCCGACGCTGGTGGGCGGCAAGCTTGTTCTGGTGAGTGACCATTCGAAGATGGCGGTGGTGGATGCGGTGTCAGGCGCGCTGGTGACGAGCAGTGATTTGCCGGGGACGGCGTCCACGCCGGCGGTGGTGGCGCAGGGGACGGTGTTGATTTTGACGGATGATGCGACGTTGACGGCGTTTAAGTAAGCGTTGGCAAACCTTAGAACATCCGTTGCGTCGAGCTAGCTAGGATTTAACCACCAAGGACACCAAGAACACCAAGAAGAGGGCAGAGAGTCAGTGCGCCTGCCTGCACGCCCTGCCCTCACTTTTTCTTCTTGGTATTCTTGGTGTCCTTGGTGGTTTATCTTCTTGGAAATTGCAGTCGCCGCGCTGCGTAAATTAAAAGGAATTTTGAATTGCTCCCCGTGGTCGTCATCGCCGGCCGCCCCAATGTCGGAAAATCGACGCTGTTCAACCGGCTGTCCGGGCGGCGCGCCGCGATCGTGTCCGATACGCCGGGCGTGACGCGGGACCGCAAGGACGCGGAGGCGATGCTGCGTGGGCGCAACGTAAGGCTGGTGGATACGGCGGGGCTGGAGGAGAGCGATCCGGAGGCCATTTATGGGCGGATGCGCGCGAGCAGCGAGACGGCGGTGGCGCAGGCGGATCTGATCGTGTTCGTGATCGACGCGCGCATCGGGATTACGCCGGCGGACGAGCATTTTGCGAACTGGCTGCGGCGGCAGAACCGGCGGGTGTTGCTGGTGGCGAACAAGGCCGAGGGGCGCATGGGGGTTGCCAATGCGCTGGAAGCTTACAGCCTCGGACTGGGGGATCCGCTGGCGGTGTCGGCGGAGCATAATGAGGGCATCACGGATTTGATGCGCGAGATTGCCGAGGCGCTGCCGCCCGAAGGGGAAG
>CAZZYR010000147.1:0-6159 GCA_964658235.1 uncultured Acetobacteraceae bacterium
CGTATGGGAGCGCTGGCGTCCATCGAGGGTCCGAACGAGCCGAACGCCCAGGCCACGTACAGCCCGGCGGGGCGGCTCTATTCCATGGCGCTGGGGGCCTACAACACAATCTGGACGCAATGGGGACAGGCTCTGAACGCGCTGAGAGCCAGCGACGCGACGTTTGGCAGTGTGGACCTGCTGCCGCCGACAAGCGCGGTGCAGGGGGGGGATTTTCCCGATGGCGTGGAGGAGACGTATGAGCACGCCCGTCTGACGGATCATTCGGCGGAATACACGCTGATGAACCTGCACAGTTACGGGCCGTTCGCTGGGATTTCCCAGGGCGATCCGCAGGGGGATGTGAGCACCGGCAACCCGCCGAACTGGGGCGCCTACCAGGTGGCGATCCCGAATTGGGGGCGGTATGGCATGCCCGGGCGCGGCGTGGTGGTGAGCGAGAGCGGCGTGGACACCGTGCTGTCCGGCGGCGGGGGCCTGCCGGTCAGCGAGCGGGCGCAGGGTGTGGCGCTGGTGTCCGATTTTTTCTGGGCGAAGTATTACGGCGCACGGCGCTTTTACATCTATCAGATCAATGACGATTCATCGGATTTGACGGATGCCAATGCGCCGCGCTGGGGAATCTTCCGGGGGAACTGGTCCGCGAAGCCGGCGGCCACGTATATTCACAATTTCACGAGTGTGCTGGCGGATGCGGCAGAGAGTGATCCTGCGGCGATTCCGGCCTTCACAGTGACGGGGCCGCGCGCGGAGACGTGGGGCGCCACGATGGCGTTTTCCAAATCCGATGGCTCGGCTGTGCTGGCCTGCAACAATGTGCTGCCGTGGTGGAACGTGGCCACCGGCGCCGACATCGTTCCGCGTGCCGAAGCCTGGTCCGTGCGTTTTGAAAATCCAGTGACATATACGGTCACCGATGTGGTGCGCGGTATCACCAGTGCGGCGGCCACCGGGATGGTGGTGCGAATCGGCGTGCGCGGCGTTCCTGTCCTGATCCATATCCTGAAGGCGACACCATGAAGATCAACACCACAACGGGCACCGTGGGCTCGGACGATCTGGGCCGCACACTGATCCATGAGCACGTGCTGGCGGGCTATCCCGGCTGGTTCATGGATACGCGGCTGCCGCCGTTTCATCGCGCGGATGCGATCTCCCGCGTGGTGGATGCGTTCCAGCGATTGCACGCCTATGGCGTGCGCACCGTAGTGGACCCCTGCCCCACGGATCTGGGGCGGGATGTGGAGTTCAATGCGGAGGTCAGCCAGCGGAGCGGGGTGACTCTGATCTGCACCACCGGCGTCTATACGGAAGCTTTCGGCATTCCGTACACCTTCAAATTCATGGACGTGTCCGAGGTGGAGGACATTTATATACGCGAGATCGAGGACGGGATTGGCGCGACCGGCATCAAGGCCGGATTGATCAAGATCGCCACGGGGGATGGCGTGGTTTCGGAATATGAGCGGCGGATGCTGACGGCGGCTACACGGGCTGCGAAGGCGACGGGGGTGCCGCTGATTTCGCACACGGAAAATTGCAGTTGCGGGCACGATCAGATCGATATCGTGACCGAGGGGGGCGTGCCGGCACATAGGCTGCTAGTGGGACATTGCGACGGGCGCGACGACCATCCGTATCAGGCGGCGCTGGCGGCGCGCGGCGCGTATGTGGGGTTCGACCGCTTTGGGCTGGAGGTTTTCAATTCCGACGAAGCGCGCATGCGCAACCTGCGGCAGATGATCGATGCGGGCTATCGGGACCGTGTGATGGTGAGCCAGGACAAGGTGAATTGCTGGCTAGGGAATATTCCGGGCGTGGGGCGGGCGGAGGACATTGCGGGGATTGTGCCGAACTGGACGATGACGCATCTGTTCGAGAGGATTTTTCCGGCGTTGCGGGCGGCGGGCGTGAAGGAGAAGGATCTGGACGTGATCTTGCTGGACAATCCGCGGCGGTTTTTCGAGGGCGGGTTGTAGATTTATAGGGGAAGGGCGGGACGCCAAAGCGCGTCCGCCCATCGATTTTTTAGAAAAGAAGGTCTTGCTGTCTGCGAAACCCCGCTGCGGATAATCGCGTTCGTACACCCGGATAATCGGGTGAGACGACCATGACAGCACTGCCGAAAAAGGGTGAGAAGGTCAGCTGGGGGACGTCCCAGGGCAACACCGAGGGCACAGTGGAGAAGATCGTGACTTCGGCCACCAAGGTGAAAGGCCATGTCGCCAAGGCGACGAAAGACCATCCCGAGGTGCTGGTGAAGAGCAGCAAGACCGGCAAGCAGGCTGTTCATCGGCCCGAAGAATTGAAGAAGGCTTGACGTGCTGGAGACGGGACGATGAGGCTGCGCCGCGCCGTTGAGGTTGTCGCGATGCTGTTTGCAATCGAAGCGAGCGTGGCGGCCGTGAAGGCAACGGCGCGGCGCATGCCGGTGAAGGTGTCGATCAACCGGCTCGCCGATCAGGCGGCCGCGGGCGCAGGCGCGCAAGCCAAGGGGCCCACTGAGATCCCGGCGCGCGGCTGGAAGCAGATCCTTGGCCGCGTCTATAACGATATCGGCGATGACCGGATCATGGCGGAGGCAGCCAGCGTCACATATTACACGCTGCTGGCCATCTTTCCCGCGATCGCCGCGCTGATTTCGCTGTATGGCCTGGTGGCGGACCCGGGAACGATCGGCAAGCATCTGTCCGCGATGCAGGGTATCGTTCCCGATGGCGGCATGCAGATCATCAGCGACCAGATCAAGGCATTGACCGCGTCGCCAAACAAGGCGCTGGGCTTTGGTTTTGTGATCGGCCTGCTGACCTCGCTATGGAGCGCCAATGCGGCGATCAAGTCGCTGTTTGACGCGCTGAACTCGGTCTATGACGAGAAGGAAACACGCTCTTTCGTGCACCGGACGTGGCTGTCGCTGGCCTTTACCTTGGGCGCGCTGGTGTTTGTCATTCTGGCCATCGGCTCCGTGGTGGTTGTTCCCGCCGTGCTGGCCTTCGTCGGCCTTGGCACGGTGGGCGACCTGTTGCTGAGTGTGGGGCGGTGGCCGCTGATGCTGGGCGCCATCATGCTGTTCCTGGCACTGACGTTCCGCTATGGGCCGGACCGGGCGCGGGCCAAATGGCGGTGGATCAGCTGGGGCAGCGCGTTCGCCGGCATCACCTGGATCATCGCATCAGCCGGGTTTTCGTATTATGCGGCGAATTTCGGCAGCTACAACAAGACCTATGGGTCGCTGGGCGCGGCCATCGGCTTCATGACGTGGATCTGGATCTCCACGATCATCATCCTGGTGGGGGCGGAGCTGAACGCGGAGATGGAGCACCAGACGAGCCGGGACAGCACGGTGGGGGCGGACAAGCCGATGGGCGCGCGGGGTGCGACGCGGGCGGATCGCGTGGCGGCGGCCTAGGGGACGAAAGGAAGCTGTTCTTTTCTGGAAAAAAGAACCAAAAAACTTTTGTCCTTGGGGTGCGCAGTATGGCGGAAATTTACGGCTTCTCGGCGGCTAAGCTGGAGGGGGGAGAGACGTCGCTGGCGGCGTATCGGGACAAGGTTCTGCTGATCGTCAATACGGCGAGCAAATGTGGGTTCACGCCGCAGTATGCCGGGCTGGAGGCGTTGCAGAAGACGTATGCGAACCAGGGCTTCGAGGTTCTGGGTTTTCCGTGCGACCAGTTTGGGCATCAGGAGCCGGGCGACGCCGCGGAGATCGCCAATTTCTGCAGCACAAAATACGATGTCAGCTTCCCGATGTTCGCCAAGGTGGAGGTGAATGGGGCCAACGCGAACCCGCTTTGGGCGTGGCTGAAATCGGAGAAATCCGGCCTGTTTGGTGGCGCCATAAAGTGGAATTTCACGAAGTTCCTGATCGGACGCGATGGCAGCGTACTGGACCGGTTCGCGCCCACGACCAAGCCGGAAGCCATCGCGCCGAAGATAGAGGCGGCGCTCAAGGCCTGAGGCACACGTGACATCGCTGCGGATCGACCTGGATGCCATTGCCGCGAACTGGCGGTGGCTGCGCAGCACGCATGGGCGGCCGATTGCGGCCGTGGTGAAGGCGGATGCGTACGGGTTGGGGGCGGCCCGCGTGGCGCCGCGCCTGTTGGCGGAGGGGGCGCGGCACTTCTTCGTGGCGTATCCGGGGGAAGGCGCGGCACTGCGGCCGCTGCTGCCGGGCGTGATGATCGGCATCCTGAACGGGTTTTTGCCTGAGCAAATGGAGGATTACCTGACGCACGGGCTGGCCCCGGTGCTTGGCAATCTGGAGGAAATCGCCGCCTGGTCCGCGATTGCCGCGCAAGCGGGGCTGAAGCTGCCGGCGCTGGTGCATGTGGATACCGGCATGAACCGGCTGGGCCTGGCGCCGCCGGAGGTGGACCGGCTGATCGCGTGTCCGGCGTTGCTGAACGGGATCGAGGTGCTCTTCGTGATGACGCACCTGGCGAATGCGGAGGTCGCGTGGGACTCACGCAATCGTGCACAGGCGGACAGGCTGCGGGCTGCCCGTGCTCTGGTGCCGGACGCGCCACGCAGCCTGGCGAACTCCTCGGGCATCCTGTTGAGCGCGGACTTCGTCTCGGATCTCGGCCGCCCGGGTGCTGCGTTATATGGCATCAATCCCACGCCGGAGCAGGCAAATCCGATGAAACCTGTGCTGCGCTTGAGTGCGCGGGTGCTGCAGGTGCGCGAGATCGCCGAAGGGGATGCAGTAGGATACAACGCGACGTGGATCGCGCGGCGGCCCACGCGCGTTGCCACCGTCAGCGCCGGCTATGCGGATGGCTACCACCGCGCGTTGTCAAACCGCGCCTTTGGCGGCTTTGACGGCGCCCGCCTTCCGCTGATAGGGCGTGTTTCCATGGACCTGGCCACTTTCGATGCGACGGACCACCCCGGTGTCACCCAAGGGTCCGAGCTGGAGCTGATCGGCCCCGCCATTCCGCCGGATGAGGTGGCCGGCTGGGCCGGCACGAACGGGTATGAGATCCTGACCTCGCTCAAGCCACGGGGTGCGCGGACATACGGGCCGTTGTGATCAGCGCCGTGCCGGAAGTCACGCAGCCATGAAGTTCCTCGGCGCCATCGGCGCAGCCGTGCTCAATACGCTGGGCGCGGCGGGCTCGCTTGTTCTGTTCGCCCTGGTGGGCTTTTCCCACGTAGTCCGGCCGCCGTTCTATGTTCGCCTGTTTTTGCGCAGCTTCATCGATTTCGCGTATTTCAGTCTGCCGGTGGTGGCGATGACGGCGATTTTCTCCGGCATGGTGATCGCCCTGCAGTCCTACACCGGGTTTTCCCGCTACGGGGCCACCAGTGCGATTGCGAACATCGTGCTGATTTCCGTGGTGCGGGAGCTGGCGCCAGTTTTGGCGGGGCTGATGGTGGCTGGACGCGTGGGTGCGGCGATGGCGGCCGAGCTGGGCACAATGCGGGTGACGGACCAGATCGACGCGCTGCGCACGCTGTCCACGGATCCGATGAAATACCTGATTGCCCCGCGGCTGCTGGCGGGGTTGCTGGCGCTGCCGCTGCTGGTGCTGGTGGCGGACGTGCTGGGCGTGATGGGCGGCTTCCTGGTGGCGACCGCCAAGCTGAACTTCGACGCGCACACTTACATCGCCAATTCGATGAAATTCCTCAATGCCAGCGATATCAGCCTGAGCCTTGCGAAGGCGGCGGTGTTCGGCGTGATCGTGAGCCTGATGGGCTGCTACCACGGCTATAACAGCCGTGGCGGCGCGCAGGGCGTGGGGTCCGCCACCACCAGCGCCGTGGTATCCGCCAGCATCCTGATCCTGGCGTTCGACTACGTGTTGACCGAACTGTTTTTCTCGCGATGAGTGACGTGAAGCCGAAGATCCGGATACGCGGGCTGTCCAAGGCTTTTGCGGGCAAGGTGGTGCTGGACGGCGTGGATTTGGACGTGATGCCAGGCACGTCCACGGTGGTGATCGGCGGATCCGGCTCCGGCAAATCCGTGCTGCTGAAATGCATCCTGGGGCTGATCCGGCCCGATGCGGGCACGATCGAGATCGACGGGTTGGAGTTGGGCCGGATGTCTGCGGCAGAACGCCGCGCGCGCGCGCGGATTGGCATGCTGTTCCAGAACGGCGCGCTGTTCGACAGCCTGAGCGTGTGGGAAAACGTGGCGTTTCCGCT
>CAZZYR010000148.1:0-6147 GCA_964658235.1 uncultured Acetobacteraceae bacterium
GGCCGATGGCCGGCCGAGATCTCCTCCTCGGCCACCACCTCGATACCGGGCGTGGCCGCTCTGAGGCCGCGGACGATGAGGGCTTCGGATTGCCGGTCTGCTTCCGTCACCGGGCTGAAATCGGGCTTGCTTTCCGTGGCCACGCCGCGTGCCCGTAAGGCAAGGATGAGATTCGACGCCTGCCACGCCAGGCCGGTCACCAACTCCAAAAGGGCGTCATCGTCGAGCAGGCTCATGCGGTCCGTGTAGGCCTGGGCCACCGGCCCTGGCAAAGCGCCTGACGGCTGCTAAACTGTAGGCTGTCGACCGCGGCACTTTCTTCCGCCCCTCAAGGACTCCTGCATGCTCAATATCACTTTTGCCGACGCGGCCTTGCCGCAAAGCGGCGCCCTGGGGCTGCTGGTTGGCGAAGGGGCGGGCGCGAGCGGACTGTGGCACGCGGCGGACGAGGCGACGGGCGGAGCCATCACGCGCGCCTTCGCCGCGGCGGAATTCACCGGCAAGGACGGTCAGAGCTGTACGATCCTTGCTCCCGGCGCCGGCCTATCCAGGATCGTGGCCGCCGGCTTGGGCAAGGCAGCGGATCTCTCCCCACGCAAGATCGAGGAAGCTGCGGGCACCGTGGCCGCCGGTTTGGCGCGCGAGACGTTGGCCGCCATTGCGGTGGACGGCGCGGCTGGGGCGCATGCGGCGCATGCAGCAATGGGAGCCACGCTGCGGTCCTACCGTTTTGATCTGTATCGCACAAAGCAGAAGCCGGACGAGAAAGCCAAGCTGAGCGCGTTGACGATCCTGACGGACGCGAGGACGCCCGCTGAGGCGGCCTGGCCGGCCTTGCATGCGGTGGCGCGCGGCGTGTTCGTGACGCGTGATCTGGTGAGTGAGCCGGCCAACATCCTCACGCCGCCGGAGTTTGCCGCGCGCATCGAGAAACTTGCTGATCTGGGCTTAAAGATCGAAGTGTTCGGTCAGGCGGAGCTGGAGACGCTCGGTTTTGGATCGCTGCTGGGCGTCAGCCAGGGCAGCGCGCAGCCGCCGCGCATGGTGGTGATGCGTTGGGAAGGCGGCGCGAAGGGCTTCGACGAAGAGAAGCCGGTGGCGTTCATCGGCAAGGGCGTGACCTTCGATACCGGCGGCATCAGCATCAAGCCCGCTGGCGGCATGGAGGACATGAAATGGGACATGGCCGGCGCCGGCGCTGTGGTGGGGGTGATGGCCGCGCTGGCGGGCCGCAAGGCGCGCGTCAACGCGGTGGGCCTAGTGGGCTTGGTGGAGAACATGCCGTCTTCGACAGCGCAGCGGCCGGGCGACGTGGTGAAAAGCTATTCCGGCCAGACGATCGAGGTGCTGAACACGGACGCCGAGGGCCGCCTGGTTCTGGCGGATGTGCTTTGGTATGCCCAAGAAAAATTTGATCCTCGCTGGATGGTTGATCTGGCGACGCTGACCGGCGCGATCATCGTGGCTCTTGGCCACGAACATGCGGGTTTGTTCAGCAACGATGATGAGCTCGCCGCCAAGTTGGCAGCCTCTGGTGCCGCCACAGGGGAGAAATTGTGGCGCATGCCGATGGGCAAGGATTACGACAAGCAGCTGAAATCCGACATTGCCGACATGAAAAACATTACCGGCCGGCCGGGCAGCTCCATTACGGCGGCACAATTCATCGCGCGATTCATTAACGAAAAGCCTTGGGCGCACCTGGATATCGCGGGGACGGCTTGGTCCACAAAGGATGCCGCGGTGATCCCGAAGGGTGCCACAGCGTTCGGCGTGCGGCTGCTGGACAAGCTGGTTGCCGATCATTTCGAGGCGTGATCCCGACCTGGCCGGCGGTCTCGCTTACCCAGACGCTAACGGCTGGCCTTCCCGTCATTCGCCCGACGAGTATAGCCTCTCCAGAATTTGATGCGCTTCCGGACAGCATTGCGCACATAGGCGATGTTGTTCTCTCGGGTCTTGGCGAGGATGCGGAGGCCGCTGGCGCCTGGGGTGCATCCGCGCTGTTGCGGGCGGCGCGCATCGCCATCGATGCGCGCGGTTTAAATGCAGCCACAGCAGCCAGCCTTGCCGCCGGCGCCCGCCTTCGCGCGTGGCGATACGATGGCTTGATCACGCAGCCGCGCGACGATGCCGTTCGACTCGACCTTATAGAGCTCGTCTCCGACGATCCCGACACGCCTGAGACTTGGGCGAAGCTTGAATCGGGCGTAACCGGTGCGCTGTTCGCACGGGATCTGGTTGCGACGCCATCCAACTTGCTCACGCCTGCAACTTTCGCTGCCCGGCTGGCGCCGTTGATCCAGGCGGGTGTAACGATTGAGGTTCTGGACGCGCAGGCGTTACAGCGCGGCAGGTTTGGCGGCATCCTGGCGGTGGGCGCGGGATCGGTGCATCCGCCGTGTCTAATCTTGCTGCGTTGGAAGGGAACTTTGCAAAACGCGGCGGTGGCGTTCGTTGGCAAAGGCATCACGTTCGATACCGGCGGCATCTGCATCAAGCCGGCCGAGGGCATGTGGGACATGCGCGCGGACATGGCCGGCGCTGCCGCCTGCGCCGGTGCGATGCTCGCGCTAGCGCTTCGCAAATCTCCCGCGCCGGCCATGGCCCTTCTCGCTGTGGCCGAGAATGCCACCGGAGCGGCGAGCTACCGGCCGGGAGACATTCTGCGGATGCATGACGGCACAACGGTGGCCGTGGTGGACACCGATGCCGAGGGAAGGCTCGTACTGGCAGATGCATTGGCCTATGCAGCCGCGCAGCGGCCGGCAGCGATCATCGACCTGGCCACGCTGACAGGCAGCATCGTGACGGCGCTGGGGCATACACGCGCGGGCGCTTTCGGGACCGAACAGACCCTGAGTGGGGCCGCCTGCACCGCCGGGCTCGCGGTTGGCGAGATGCTGTGGCCGATGCCGATTACGGAGGAGCACCGGCGCGCGCTGGACAGCGATGTGGCAGATATCCGGCATTGCGTGGACGCGCGCGGGGAGCCCGACGCCTGCCAGGCCGCTGCGTTCCTGCGTGAGTTTACCGGCGAAATCCCCTGGCTGCACCTGGATATTGCCGGCGTTGAACATCGTAAGGAGGCGGACGGCCGCCATGCGGCGGGGCCGACCGGTTTCGGCGCGCGGCTGCTGGACAGGCTGGTGGCGGACAGGTTCGAGGCTCATGGCTGACATTGGTTTTTATCACCTCACCCGCACAACGGCGGACCAGGCCTTGCCGGCGTTGCTGGCGCGCACACTGAAGCTTGGCAAGCGCGCGGTGGTGCGGCTCGGCACGCCGGCGCGCGTGGCCGAGCTGGATGCCGCCTTGTGGGTTTGTAAGGAACCGGACTGGTTGCCGCATGGCACGTCCGCGCATAGCGATCCGGACATGCAGCCGATCTGGCTGACCGACGACGATGCCGCGCCGAACGGCGCGCACTACGTTTTTCTTTTGGACGGGACAACATCCGATCGGCTGGCGGAGTTTGAGCGCGTGTTCGATTTGTTTGACGGGCGCGACGAGCTGGCGGTGGCGGCAGCACGGCGGCGGTGGTCGGCCGCGAAGGAAGCGGGGCATAGGCTGACGTATTGGCAGCAGACTGTGAAGGGGTGGGAGAAAAAATAGGGACGCCTTTTTGGAAGACTGAAGGGTTTGCCTGTCCTATATTGCTCTTAGAAACGGTCCGTGCATCTGCGGCTTAGGTAATTTTGTAGCTGAGATGCCCAGCAGGTCGCACTGGTAAAGGTATAGCCGGTGCCCGGCGGTGAGTGGGCATGACTGCACGTCAACCAAGTAGAAACAAATCCACTCATATCGTTGAGACGCACTTATTTTGCCCGTCCGGGTGGCGTCCACGCTCACTCCCGTTGGCAACTGGGAGACAGGGATGCAGGTCATGGAACGTCCACAGATCGCAGCGCGGCTTGGGCGCGCGCGCGCGCCAATACCAGTTGCGTTAGTTCTACTGGTGATTGTCCTGGCTGCAGCGGCGACTGGTGTTGGACCGACCACGGCGAAGGTATGTGCGGCGCTCAATAACTTTCCGTGCGGCCCGTGAGGTCCTGGGGCTGGATTGCTCATCACGACGATCGTTGCAGAGCTATTCGGCCAGACTCAGCCTGCGCCAGTGCAAGTGCGTCATTTCGCCAAGTCGTTGAGGCTAAGCATCGCGAGCAGGAGTGAGCTGACGATGCCGGCCACGGCCAGCCCCATAATGAGGATCAACACGGGGACGAGCAAAGAAGTCAGGCGCTGAATGCCGATGGCGGATTGGGTTTCGTGGATTTCCGCGGCGCGCAGGGACATGCCGCCGAGCTGGGCGGTCTCCTCGCCCAATCGGAGAAGATAGATGGTGCGGGTGGGGAAGATGCCGGAGGCCTGCATGGGGCGGGAGAGGCCTGCGCCGCCCTTGGCACTTTCCGTGGCGGTGCGGACGGCGGCGGTGGCCGCGGTGTTGCCGATGACGTCAGCGACGATGCCGAGGCTGGCGACCAGCGGGACGCCGTTCTGCAGCAGGGTGCCGAGGGTTCGGGCAAAGCGGGCGGCCAGGACTTCGCGGGCGAGCGGGCCGATGACGGGGACACGCAACAGTGTGCGGTCCCACCAAAGGCGGGGGGCGGGGCGCGCAAGGGCAGCGCGGGCGGCAAAGAATAGGGCGACGCAGGCGAGGCCGGCATAGAGGCCGTAATTGGACACGAAGTCACCCATGGCGATGACGATCTGGGTGGGGCGCGGAAGAGCCGCGCCGGCCTGTTCGAACATGGGGACGAACTGCGGCAGTACCTGCGTGAGAAGCAGGACGATGGAGCCGATGCCGGCGACAAGCAGGATGATGGGGTAGATCAGCGAGGAAACGACGCTGGCGCGCAGCGCTCGGCTTTTCTCCAGGAGGTCCGCCAGGCGTTCGAGGGTGTTGGCGAGCATGCCGCCGGCTTCGCCGGCGCGGACCAGGCCGACGTAGAGATTCGGGAAGCTGGTTGGATGCTGCGTGAGGGCGGCGGCGAATGGGCTGCCGTCCCGCACCGCGTCGCGGATTTGCGTGAGGATGGCACGCACATGCTTTTTGGGGGCGGTGTCCACCAGGAAGCGCAGGGCGCGGTCTAGGTCCTGGCCGGCGCCGAGCATGACGGCGAGTTCACGGGTGATTTCGGAGAGGTCCTGGGCGGAGAGGCGGCGGGCGCCGCCGAATTCAGCGCCGAGGAGGGCGGACAAGGGGGAGCGGGCGCGGTCGGCGGGTTCGGCGCGCATGGGCAGGCTGCCCTGGCGGCGCAGGATCTCTATGACGGCTTGTTCGGATGGGGCTTCCATCAGGCCGGTGGCGGTTTCGCCCGCGGGGGTGATGGCAGTGTAGCGGAAGCTGGGCATCAAACGGCGGGTGTTGGTTTGAAGGAATCAGAAAGCGGCTGATGGGTCGTGTTTTGTTTTGAGATGGCATGCCTATGGCAACGCGTGGATGGCCGGGTGAAGCCCGGCCATGGTGGGTTTTTCGGGTTTTGCGTGATGCTTATGAAAGCGAATTGAGAAAAGTTTTTTGCTTCTTTTCTGTAAAAAAGAAGGCCTTGCCTGTTTCTCACGCTTCCGCCCGGATGCTGCGGTTGACTTCCTCGATAGTGGTGGTGCCGGCCAAAGCCGCGTCCAGCCCCGCGTTGAACATGGTGGTCATGCCGGCAGCGACGGCGGCGCGTTCGATTTCCTGCTGGTCTGCTTTTGTGAAAATGAGATGTTCAATCTCCGGAGTCGGCTGCAGGAACTCGGCGATCGCCTGGCGTCCCCGGTATCCAGTGCTGCGGCATTGCGCGCAGCCCACGGGATGCCAGAGATGCATGGGGGCGCCGTGTGCGCGGCGCGTGAGATCGAAACGGTCCACTAGTTCGGGCGGGGCTTCGGACTCGCGTTTGCAGGCGTCGCAAAGGCGGCGGACGAGGCGTTGGGCGAGGATGCCGCGCAGCACGGCGGTAAGCAGATAGTCCTCCAACCCCATGTCGCGCAGGCGGGTGATGGTGGCGGCGGCGGAGTTGGTGTGGAGCGTGGAGAGGACCAAGTGTCCTGTCAGCGCTGCCTGGACGGCGATCTGCGCCGTCTCCAAGTCGCGCACTTCGCCAACCATGATGACGTCTGGATCCTGGCGAAGGATGGAGCGGAGCAGGGCCGCGAAGG
>CAZZYR010000149.1:0-6122 GCA_964658235.1 uncultured Acetobacteraceae bacterium
CGTCAGCGGCGAGTTCTCCGTCGCGTCCCTATCGGAAGCCGTGGCGTTCTTCGGATAACCCGCCGGCTCCTTGTAAGCCGCCGTCGTCAGTGGCGGGCCGCCCAGTTCGGTTTTGAACGTGGTCAGCATGCTCACGCCATACAGCGGCTTGTAGATGCCTTGATGGCACGTCGCGCAATACACCTTCGGGCTGTCGCCCAGCTGGCCCTTGCGGTAATCGGGAAACACCCCGTTCAGCGGATCTAGATAGTGGTTGTTCAGATCACGCACCATCCGGATGCCGTACCACGCCGTCACGCGGGCGGGTGAGCTTTGCGCCCAGTTCGCAAACGCCCTTGTGTTGTGGCAATAATCACAGTTCACGCCCAGGGACTGGGAGAAATGGATCATCAGCGCGTAGGTCCACTCCGTCCCCTTGATGGAGGACATATTATCCTGCGGCAGCGCCGTCTCGCTCTGCACGCGGATGTTGTTCGCCTGCTCCAGATACGGCGTGAACGGATCATAGGGCAGGGAGGAGTAGTTGATCAGCTCCGTAGGATGCGCCATCCCGGTCTGCGTCTCGGCCTGGCCGGACGCAGTGGGCCCGCCCGGATTGTTGAACCACAAATTCTTCGGCACCGGATTGCCGCCATGGCACGTGTAGCAGGTGACGCCCACGTTCTGCACATGCGCCTGCCAGTTGCCGTTGATGTTCTGCGTCATCTGCAGCATGCGCCGCGCAACAACCTTGGTGTAGTTGCTGTCGTCAGCCATGTTGGCCACGTTGTGGCAGTAGGCGCAGCCCTGCTTGGGCGCCACCCAGCCGGTGATGGACACCATCAGCCGGGTGAACTGGCCCACGCTGAGATTGTTCAGCACATGCACGTTCTTGTAGGCCACACCGGCGCGCACGCCGGTGGCTGTGGCCGGCGGCAGGCTGCGCGGCACCTTCGCCTGCACCGCCAGCGCTGCCAATGTCGCCGGCGTATAAAGCTGATCAAGCCCGGTGCCGCGGAAACCGCGCTGCACGGACACGATGGGCGGATGGTTCATGCTGGTCAGCGCGGTCACGGCATACAGCGTGCCCACCGTCACGCCCACCAGGGCCACACCGTACAGGATGCCCTTCTGGAAATGGTCGCTCATTTGGGTGCTCCCGGCAGAGAGAGGGGATCAATCACGGTGCCCCAGGTGGCGGGATATACCGGCACCAGGCCATGATGCAGGCCCCACAGATACCAGTTATCCACCACTGTGCCGGTCAGCAGGATGCCCATGCCGCCAGTCAGCGGGCACAGCACGGCGAACCACCACGCCCAGCGATGGATGCTCTCCGCCGTGGCGCAGAACCCCATCGTCCAGCGCCAGAACAGGCCGCCACGCTCAAAAGCCGTACCGCGGTCCGCGATCTGCTCCAGCTCACGCTCCGCGCCGAACCGGCCGGTGGCCAGAACCGTGCCGGCATGCATCGCAAACAGCAAGGTGGAGCCGTATAGGAAGGCAATCGAGAGCATGTGGAACGGGTTGTAGAACAGATTGCCGTAGCGCAGGGAAAATGCCGCCGTCCAGTCCAGATGGGGGAAGATGCCGAACGGCACCGCCTCGGACCAGCTGCCCACCAGCAGCGGGCGGATGAAGCCAAGCACCAGATAGAGCCAGATCGCCGCGCCGAATGCCCACGCGGTGTGCGTGCCCAACCCCAGCGCGCGGCAGCGGCGATAGATGCGCACCCACCACAGGATCACGGACGCGGTCAGGAAGAACCCGGCCATCAACCACCAGCCACCTTGCGCCAGCGGCGGAAAGTGCAGGCCATAGCTGGGGGCAGGGGGCTCCAGCGCCAGCCAGGGCAGTTGCCGGATGAACTGCACCGGATCCCAGTTCACGGACGCCCACATGTTCAGCCCGATGATCTCGAAGGCGATGAAACCGCAGATCAGCGCCGCCAGTCCCACGGTGCCAAGATAGATCGGTCCCACCTGCGCGTCGCCCAGGCGGCCGAACAGATGGTTGAAGCCCGGCACGCCGCCGCGCCCGAAGGCCGCGTTGCCTTCCAGCGGCGTGCCGGCATAGATCGGTCCCCGCACCTGGATCCGCGTAAAGATGTTCTGGTATTCGGCCATGACGGCGCGTCCTCTCGGTTCTTGGCGTGCGTTGCGCGCGTTACTTCCAGATCGGCAGGTTCAAATACCAGCCCCACCAGGAGGGCCAGCCGGCCGTCCAGAACGGACCGCTGATGATGATGCACACGGCACTCCAGAACCCGGCTGACAGCGCCAGGAACAATCCAAGCCGGTGGATGCCGAGCGTGCCGATCGAATAGCCGATCACATCGCGGAAGAAGGTGTTCTCATGCTCGGCCGTCTTCATCACCTGGCCCTTCGGCGGATTGGCTGCCGACAGCACCAGCGATCCGTGCAGGGACAGCGCCAGCGTGGTGGTGAAGAAGAAGCTCACCGCCAGCATATGCGCCGGATTGTAATGGAAGTGCAGATACTGGTAGCCGGTGTTGGACACCCAATCCAGGTGGCTGAGGATGCCGTAAGGAAACCCGTAACCCCAGGCGCCCATCAGCACCGGCCGGATCACCACCAGGGAGACATATGCGAAGATGGCCACGCTAAAGGCGAACGGCACGTGGTATCCCATGCCCAGCTTGCGCGCGATTTCCACTTGCCGCAGCGCCCAGCTTGAAAATGCCCCGATGGCGCAGATCGTGATCGCCTGCCACAACCCGCCTTCCTTGATCGGCGCAAAGCCCAGGCCATAGCTGATGTCCGGCGGCGCGATATTGACGCGCCACACATTCCACACGCCACCCAGGCTGACGCCGTACAGGATCAGCAGCGTGCCGAGCGTGGCGAAGAAGATTGTGGTGACACCGAAGAAGCCCACATAATACGGGCCGAACCAGAAATCGAACAGGTCGCCACCGACCAGGGTGCCGCCGCGAACGCGGTACTTTCCCTCAAAACTCAGCATAGCCATCGAATGACCCTCCCGGTCAGAACGCGAACCAGGTTGCCGACAATACGGCCGCCCGGCTTAGGCAGGCATGGCGGCGGCCCGGGACACTCCCCTGCCGCCGCCTGAAGCAGATGTCCTACTTCGAACCGGACGGCAGCGGAGCGAGCTGCTGTGCAACCATCCCGTGATGCGGTCCTTCAAGCCAGTTGAAACGATCCGTGCCCAGCAGGATGAAATGGATCAGCAATGCCAGCACGAACAGGAAGATCGACAGCGCCACCAGCACGCGGCGCGGATCGAACAGCAGCCAGATACGAAACATCTCTGTTCCCCCCTAAACCAGGAACGACTTGACGACGAACGCCGCATGCTGCGCGCCGTCGATCATCGATGTGGTGTAACCATTTGGCCCAGGCAGCCACGGCCTCCACTGCCAGACCAGGAAGTGCGCGATGATGGCAACCACCACGAACCCGATGAAACTGGTCAGGAAGATGCTATGGAATTCCTTGGCTTCACTTTCCGTCAGCCCCGAAGCGGCCGCGGGGCGTCTTGTGACGTCCGACATGTTTAAGTACCTCCGTCCATCGCCGCGCTGATCCCGCGCGGCTGGGAACCCGTCTCCGTGTGTCGGCCGGGCCGTCGTCCGCCCGGCATTGCCGGTCGGTCAGTTGGGATCGAAGCAGGCCTGGCCTGAACTCCGTCCGATCTCATCGCTGTCGCCGGTGCGCTCATGCGTCCACCGACTCAAGGCTGGCGTGTACGCGGGAAGCTGTCACGCGGCCTTCGCGTGCGCCGCGCGCATCCTGCTCCACACGCTCCCGCAGCCGCTTGGCCGCGGAGATGCGCTGGATGAACGGCGCGCGCTCCACATGCGCGTCCAGAAGCGCCACCGCGTCATCGTCCCAGGGCTGCGCGTTCCACTCTCCGGCGCGCGTGGGCGTGGGGTCCGCCTTGTCCATCTCCGTGCCCAGCGGCAGGATGTGGAACAGCGCATCGAACAGCGCGTTGCAGTATTCCTGGATGATCCAGGTGGCCCCGGCATATCCCATGAACGGCGTACCGGTCGCGCGCCGGATGATGGCGCCGGGAAAGGAGGCCGGGATGAACATGCACCGGCTGCCCTGTTCAGCGGCATACATGCGTTCGTTGAAGGATCCGTAGAACACCAGAGGCGGCGTCGCCTTTAACGCGCGGCGGACCGCTGCATTGTCCGGCTTGGTCCCCGCCGTGCGCGAGAAACTGAACATGCAGGGCACGCCCATCTCATCTTCCAGGAACTGCCGCACGCCGCGCGCATAGGTGTCCGTCGCCACGATGGCGAAGGAGGCCGTGGCGAAGAAATCCTGCGTCACGCTGCGCCACAAATCCCAGATCGGCTTGATGGTCGTGTGCTTCTCGCTCTCAATGAATGGCTCCGGATCGATGCCGGTGAGTTCGCCCAGCGCGCGCAGGAAATTCGTGGTGGCGAAAATGCCGATCGGCGCCTGCAGATACGGCCGGTCCAGCGCCTCGCATAATTTACGACCGAATTCGCGATACATGCAGATATTCACGTCCGCATCGGGCAGCTTGGTGATGTCCTCCACATGGGATCCCAGCGGAAACACCAGGTTGATCTCGCAACCCACGCCCTCCACCAGCCGGCGGATCTCCGCCAAGTCGGAGGGCATGTTGAACGTGCCGTAGATCGGCCCGATGATATTGACGCGTGGCTTGACGCCTTCCGCGCGGACCGGCCTTGGCCTGATCTTGGACTTCTTCGAGCCGAACTCGCTCCACAGCCAGAAGATGGCGCGGTCTGCCGCCTGCCACTGATCCTCATCGATGGTGCGGGGGATGAAGCGCAGCAGGTTGCTGCCCTCCGGCGTGACCCCGCCGCCGATCATCTCCGCGATGCTGCCCGTCACCACCACGGCCGGCAGATCCTGATCGCCCGCCGCGGCCGCCCGGCGCATCGCGCCCTCCGTACCGTCCATGGACAGGTTGTCCTCGGAAAGCCCTGTCACCATCACCGGCAATTCGTGCGGCGGCAGACCGTCCGTGTAATGCAGAACCGCCGTCACCGGCAGGTTCTCGCAGCCCACCGGCCCGTCGATCAGCACGCGCAGCCCGCGCACCGCGCAGAATGCGTACACCGCGCCCCAGTAGCCGCCCGCCCGATCATGATCCAGGACCAGCATCGCTTCAGGTCCCCACCGCTTCGAGTGCCTTGGCTTTCGCCAGCCGCAATTTCCGCGTCCGCTCCCGCGCGCCCTGCGGCTCAACCGGCTTGCCGCGCCAGCCATAGCCGGACGCATCCCCCGTGCCCACGCCTTCAAAGAACGAAACCATGCGCGCGAACCGCGGCGCCCCCTTGGTCTGCGCCGCCACGATCGCCGCGAGCGAACCCGCCCCCGCCGCGCCGAACAACGGCCGCGCGGAGACCATGTTGGTATAGTACAGCGCCGGTATCCCCAGCTCCTTCGCGGATTGCACCAGCGGCGTTGTCCCGATCGCCAGATCCGGCCGCACATCCTTCATCGCCGCCACATCCATCTCGAGCGACGCGCGATACTGCACATGCACGCCGCGCGCCTCCAGCCACTGCCGGTCCGCGTCACTCCACTCCGTCCGCGGACACGCTGTGCCCACATAGGGAATTTCCGCGCCTGCCTCGATCAGCAAGCGCGCCACCAGCAGCTCCGAGCCCTCGTAGCCGGACAAAGTGATGCGTGCGTTGATCGGATTGGCCGCCAACGCTGCGCGTATCCCCGGCAGTGCCGCGTTCTTAGCCGCCTCAATCGCGGCTGCATCCACCCCGGCCGCGCGGCCAATCGCGTCCAGCCAATCCGCCGTCCCGTCCACGCCCACAGGGGCCGATCCCACAACCGGCCTGCCCGCCGCACGAAACTCCCGAACGGAGGCGGTATAAAACGGATGTACCGCGGCCGCCACGCGGCAATCCAATGCCGCATAGAGATCGCGCCATTCGCGGCAGGGCAGGGTAGGCGCCAGCGCCAGTCCCATCGGCGCCAGCAACGCACCCACGCCAGGCGGATCGGCCGGAAACAATTCGCCAATCATCGCCACGGTCGGCTTGTCGGACACCACCTTCGGCCGCGCCACCGGCCCTGCTTCGGCCTCCGTGCGCGCATATTTCAGCATGGCGCCGTTCAGCACGTCCTTGGCTT
>CAZZYR010000150.1:0-6102 GCA_964658235.1 uncultured Acetobacteraceae bacterium
ATTTAAAATGAAAAGGGCCGTTGAACTCGCGACATGGACCAGGATTTCCGCCGCCCGGCGCTTGCCACCTTCCTCCTCGATCTCCCGCAGAACATGCAGCGCGGCACTCTCCGTGCTCCTGACATGGCCGGTGCCGCCGCATTGGGCGCACACGTTCAGGCTCGTCTCCGCCAAAGACGGCCGAAGCCGCTGCCGGCTCAGTTCTAGCAGGCCGAAATGGCTGATATGGCCAATCTGGATGCGCGCCCGATCGTTTCGCAGCGCGTCCGCCATGCGCCGCTCAACCATGGCATTGTGCTTCTTGGACTCCATGTCGATGAAGTCGATGACGATCAGGCCGGCCAGATCGCGCAAACGCAACTGCCTGGCAGCTTCTTCCGCCGCTTCGAGGTTTGTTCTGAGCGCGGTCTCCTCGATTCCCCGCTCCCGTGTCGAACGCCCCGAGTTGACGTCGATTGCAACCAGCGCCTCGGTCTGGTTGATCACCAGATATCCGCCCGAACGCAGCTGAACCGTGGGGTTCAGCATCGCGTCCAGCATCGATTCGACCTGGCTGTGTGCGAAGAGCGGCTGCGCATTGGCTGGCCAGAGCTGCACCTTCTTGACGTGCGTCGGCATCAGCATCCGCATGTAGTCGCGGGCCGCGCGCCATCCGTCCTCGCCATCCACCACAAGCTCATCGACATCACGCGAATAGACGTCGCGTATGGCGCGCTTGATCAGGCTGGCTTCCTCGTAGATCAGCGAGGGCGCCATGGACGCCATCGTCTGCTCGCGGATGTCGTCCCATAGGCGCAGCAGATATTCGCCGTCGCGCTTGATCTCCGGCTTCGGGCGCGCGGCACCCGCGGTGCGCACGATCAAACCCATGCCGCGGGGGATATCCAGCTCAGTGGTCACCTCCTTCAGCCGGCGGCGGTCGGCGGCCGAGGTGATCTTGCGGGAAATGCCGCCGCCGCGAGGCGAATTCGGCATCAGCACGCAATAGCGGCCCGCCAATGAAATATAGGTGGTCAGGGCCGCGCCCTTCGTGCCTCGCTCTTCCTTGACGATCTGGATCAGCAAGATCTGCCGGCGTCGGATGACTTCCTGGATTTTGTAGTTGCGTATGAAGCGCGAGGCCTGCCTGGCAGTCTGGCCTTCGTCGCCGCCCTCCTGTTCCCCGCCAAGTTGTTCGGGTGATGCGGCATTCTCGCCGTCGATCTGCCGCACACGGGAACCCGGCTCAGTCTGGTTAGCCGTAGTTTCGGCAACCGAAATCCCTGGCTCGGAGGCCTCGGGCACGGTGTCGGTCCCAATTCCGCTCAATTGCTCTTCCGGGGGCGCGGGCTCTCCCTGAACAACCTCCGCCTCGACGGCCAGCGTCTGGCTCCCCTGGGTCGTAGCCGCTTCGGCAGCCGGCTGTTCCGCAGTCCCAGCCTCCGCGTAATCGGCGTCCGGGGAGGGCTCGGCAGCGGCGGCGGTGGGCACGTCAGGCGTGACGGCTTCCGGATGCGCTAAGGAGGCAGCTTCGTCCTCATCCGCGGCTTCCTCCGCCCGGGCCTCTTCCTCCTGCATGGCAATGAGCCGCTGGCGGTCGGCCACGGGTATCTGGAAATAGTCTGGATGAATTTCGCCAAAGGCCAGGAAGCCGTGGCGATTGCCGCCATATTCGACAAAAGCGGCCTGAAGGCTCGGCTCCACCCGGACGACTTTCGCCAGGTAGATGTTTCCCTTTAGTTGGCGGCGAGACTGCGTCTCAACGTCGAAATCTTCGAGACGGTTACCGTCCAGCACCACAACGCGGGTTTCTTCCGCGTGGCTGGCATCGATGAGAAGGCGTTTGGTCATTTAGTCTGGAACTCCGGGGCCCCGGACTCATGCGGCAGCCCGCTCCCGAACAGGGAGCAGGGCGCGCAAATCGGAAGGCCATTATGTGGATAAGGGGAAGCCAGGCGTCCGACTGACACCGGAGACGCGGCGCACCCGGCCGTATGGCGGCCGAAGCTGTGATCCTGGATGGTATCGCGGCGTTGCGAGGTGCTGCCATGGCCTTCGAGCAAATCGCCCGGGCCTGAACGCAGGGGGCGTGTGGGATTACGTGGCGCTGAAAGCGCAGACTACGGCGCACGTCGAGCAAGCCGCAGTTACTTTCCTAGATGCAGCAAACCTGGGGCCACCGCAAGAGAGCATTTTCCGGCCTTCCGACCACACGTGCCGCCACCCAGTTTCCGTGCTTCAGTCCTGTGGCGCCAACCACACATGTCTGATGATTCATCAATGCCTAACGTGGCTGTCCGAACCTGATGTGTTAACAAGCGATATGGCCGACGACCCCGCTTATACGCGGCGACTTCTACTTGGACGCGGTTTTGGTGTCGCCCTTCTCCTGCCGGAGGCGTCAGCCGCCCGCGCGCGCGCCGCGCACCGCCGCATGCCTGACACGGCTGCGCGCCTCGTCGTTCTGGATCCAGGCCACGGAGGCAAGGATCCAGGCGCGATTGGTGTCTCTGGCACCTATGAAAAGCATGTCGCCTTCGCGGTGGCGGGCGAACTCGCGCGCTTGCTGCGCGCCCAGGGCCGCTATCGCGTAGCGCTGACGCGCGAGAACGACGTATTTATTCCTCTGGAAGACCGCGTGGCCGGCGCGCAGGCCCGTGGCGCCGCGCTGTTCGTCTCCCTGCATGCCGATGCCGTGGCCGATCCGCTGGTTCGCGGCGCGAGCGTCTATACCTTGGCGGCGGCGGCCTCTGATGCACAAACGGCCCGGCTCGCGGCGCATGAAAACGCCGCTGATCAGCGCGGCAGTCCAACCGCATCGTCCGTCTCGCCGCAGGTGGCCGCCATTCTGGCCAGCCTGGTCCGGCACGAGACGCGGGTGAATTCGGCACATGTCCAAACGCAGGTGGTCGCTTCTCTCGGCGACCAGATTCCCCTGCTGGACAACCCGGCCCGGCACGCGGCCTTTGCCGTTTTGAAGGCGGCCGATATTCCCAGTGTTCTCATCGAGATGGGCTTCATGTCCAATCCGCAGGACGAAGCGGCGTTGCGTCAGGCGGGTCACCGTGCGATGGTCGCGCGTGCCATCGGCAAAGCTGTTGATGCATATTTTGCATCCGCTGGGCAGGCGACGCGTTTAGGCTGAACCGTGGATATCGGCATCCATCGGGTGGCGCGCCACTGAGGGCGTTTTGATCGCTTGAGGGTGAATGTGGCTTTTATGAACGGCCCCCGCGCCCGACCGGTCTCACCGCGCGCCCCAAATCCCGAGCCTGATCCGCGCCGCCAGAGCGGTATACTGGGCTTCGTACGCGGTCTCTTCGGCCTGATGTTCGCTGTATCCCTGGTCGGCGCGGGGGCGGCCGCCCTCATTAGCTGGAATATCTACGACCGTTACGCGGCCGACCTGCCGACATTGGACGGCTTGCGCACCTACCAGCCCCCCGTGATGAGCCGGGTCTATGCCGGCGACGACCGGCTGATGTCCGAACTTGCGAATGAACGCAGGATCTTCGCTCCGTTCAGTGCCATCCCCGAGCAGGTCAAGCGTGCCTTCATCGCCGCCGAAGACCAGAATTTCTACACCCATAAGGGCATCGACCCCTTCGCCATCGCGCGTGCCGCGCTGACTGATCTGCAGCGCATTGGCGGCGCCCGCAGGCCGATCGGCGCCTCCACCATCACCCAGCAGGTGGCCCGCAACATGGTGCTGGGGTCCGATGCGCTGAACTACGAGCGCAAGATCAAGGAAGGCCTCCTGGCGATCCGCATCGAGCGCGTGCTCACCAAGCAGCGCATTCTCGAGCTGTATCTCAACGAAATCTACCTTGGGCAAAGCGCCTACGGCGTCGCCGCGGCCGCGCAGACCTATTTCAACAAGCCGCTCGACCGGCTGAGTGTCGGCGAGGCGGCGATGCTGGCGGCTTTGCCAAAATCACCGAGCAATTACAATCCGTTCCGCTTCCCAGAGGCGGCGCGGTCCCGCCGTGATTGGGTGCTGGACCGGATGGTCGAGACCCATGCCATCACCGCCGCCGAAGCAGCCGCCGGCAAGTCGGAAGCGCTGACGCCGAACAAATACCACGCCCCTGCCACAGTCCCCGGCGCGGGATGGTTCACGGAGGAGGTGCGCCGCCAGCTGATCGCCCGCTTCGGCCAGGATCAGACTACGGAAGGCGGCCTGATCGTCCACACAAGTCTGGATGCCGGTTTGCAGGTGGCAGCGGACGACGCCCTGCGTGCGGGCCTGATGCGTTATGACAGGAGCCATGGCGGCTGGCGCGGCCCGGTCGCGCGTATCGGCACCAAATCATCCCTGCGGGACGGCTGGGCGGATGCCCTCGCCCGCATTCCGAAGCCGGGCGGCATGTTGCCCGAATGGCGCCTCGCTGTGGTCCTCGACGAGACCCAAGCGGAAGCGCGTCTGGGTTATCTTCAGCCCGACCAACCGGGCGGCGAAGCGTTGCCTCGCACCGGCGAAATCCTCATGTCCGAGCTTGGCTGGGCACGCCCTGTCTTTGGCAACGGCGACCTTGGGTCGTCACCTCGCCGGGTCGGCGATGTCGTCTCTCCCGGAGACATCGTCATGGTCCAGCCAAAGGATGGCGTGATTGACGTGCGGCTCCGCACGGGTGGATCCCGCAAGCACGTCAAGGAGGTGGTTGCCTCTGTCGACCACCTGACTCTCCGGCAAATCCCGAAAGTAGCCGGGGCGCTGGTCAGCCTGGATCCGCGGACAGGACGCGTGCTGGCCATGTCCGGCGGCTGGGATGCCGACGCGAGCAAATTCAACCGCGCCACCCAGGCAGCCCGGCAACCAGGCAGTTCCTTCAAGCCATTCGTCTATCTCACGGCGATGGAACAAGGTATTTCGCCGAGCGCGCGGTTCGAGGACGAACCGTTCTCGCTCGGGGACTGGCACCCGGAAAATTATGAGCTGACCTATGGTGGCCCCACACCGCTGCGCGTGGCGCTGGAGGAATCGCTCAATCTCGTTACGGTGCGCGTCGCGCAGCACATCGGCATGGATGCCGTCGCCAAGACGGCGATCGGCTTCCACCTCTACGATGCAATGCCGCGTGTCCTGCCAGCTTCACTCGGCGCGGTCGAAACCACGGTACTGCGTGAGGCGGGCGCCTATGCATCCCTGGCCGAGGGCGGCCGCGACATCGTGCCGAGCCTTGTCGATAGCGTGCAGGACCGTGACGGCCATGTCGTCTGGCGCCCTGCCGGGGTTGTGCTGGGCGCCGCCGATCCCGCGCAACCGCCGGTGCTGAATGATCCGCGTGCGCAGTTGGCCGATCCCCAAAGCGTCTACCAGATCGTCCGGATGATGGAGGGCGTTGTGCAATTTGGCACCGGCCGCGGCGTCGGTGCCGGTTTCGACCGGCCGATTGCCGGCAAGACGGGCACAACCCAGAACTTCAACGATGGCTGGTTCGCGGGCTTCACGCCGGACCTGGTCACTGTGGTCTGGCTCGGCTTCGACAATCCTCAGTCGCTCGGCGAAAAGCAGGACGGCGCGCACACCGCCGGCCCGGTCTGGCGTGACTACATGCAGCATGCGCTCGACGGCCGCCCGATCCTCGATTTCCGCGCGCCAGACGGGGTGGCACTCGCCCGCTGGGGCTGCGGCCGGCATGAATGCGTGGATGCATTCAAACCCGACCAGGTGCCAGGCGCAGGCGGCGTCGGCGGCGGCAGCACCGATTCGGCGGAGACTGTCTCCATCGATACGCCGGTCCAGATGGTCGACCCCGACCCTGACGCCCCGGCCGGCAGCCTGGCGCCGCCGCCCAAGCCGCAAACGGGCACGGGCGTGGACAGTGGCGTGGGCGGCCTCTACTAACGCAGCCCACCTCAACCAGGCATTTCTCCGATGGCAGCCGAAGCAGACTCGCTCCACGAACAAATCAAGCAGTCAGTAGCGCTGCTAAGGAGGCATCTTTGACTGGGATGTCGCCACGGCCCGCCTTGAGGAGCTGAATCACAAGGTCGAGGACCCCGCGCTCTGGGACGACGCGGACGGCGCGCAGAAGATCATGCGCGAACGCAATCGCCTCGCCAGTGGCATCGAGGGCCTGACCAAGCTCGAAACCGATGTCGCCGACGCCGTGGGGCTCA
>CAZZYR010000151.1:0-6095 GCA_964658235.1 uncultured Acetobacteraceae bacterium
CCTTCCCCACCTTCGCCACCGACCTCGCCGCCGCCTACCCCTTCCTCTCCCCACCCCACGCCTACCGCCTCGCCCGCGCCTACGGCACCCGCGCCACGCGCATCTTGGGCACCGCCAAATCCCTCTCCGACCTCGGCCACGACCACGGCGCCACCCTCACCGGCGCCGAAATCACCTACCTCCGCACCCACGAATTCGCCCGCACACCCGAGGACATCCTCTGGCGCCGCTCCAAACTTGGACTGCACAGACGGACGACAAACGCTCTTTTTTAACCAAAGAAGATCAAAGCTTTCCAAATTGGCGTCTCGGCCGCCGGGGGCTTGAAGGTCCGCCCCGCGGCACAGCCGGGGGTGATTGACGTCACCTCACCTCCGATTGTCCTGACGGCGTCCACTCTTCGGGATTGGAGGTTGTAATTCCCAATTTGATGGTCGCGGCCGCTTTCCGTGCCGCCCTCCCGGCAGGCCCGCCGCCTGAATGTGCCACCACCCGCGCGCTGCTGCGCCAGGCCACCCAAAAATCCCACGAAGCGCTGCATCGGCATGCCGGTCTCGCCGCCCTCGCAGGCGGCGTGCTCGCCCTGGACGGCTACTGCCAGCTTCTTCTGGAGCTCCTGCCGCTCCATGCACTTATGGACCGCCGACTATGTGCCTTTGACGAGGAGCCTTGCTTCGCCTGGGCAAATTCGCCCTCCCGCATCCCGGCATCCCACCGCCTTTGCGCGGATCTACGGGCCCTGGGCCTCCCGCTTGGCCCCGTTACAGATCTCGACGCACTCCTGCCGCCTTTTGAGGCGCCCGCCGAGGCCATGGGCTGCGCCTGGGTGATCGAAGGCTCGGCGCTTGGCGCACGCATCCTGTCCGGCGCGCTGGCAAACAGCCTGGGCATCGGTCCGCATAATGGCGGCGCGTTCTTTGCGTTGCAGCCGGACCAGAAGCCGCGCTGGCTGGCCTGCTGCGCAATGATCGAGGAGATGGGCCAGGCAACCATCAATCGCGCCCTTATGGTGGCTGGCGCCCAGGCCACCTTCGACACGTTCCTCAAATGGCTCAACAGGACATCCTGAGTCTAGCCAGACATCGTCGCCCAGGCCCGGTCGCTGATCGGCAGCCTGCGGGACACCAAGACCGCGGACAAATTCTGCAAGGTCGCGGCAAAGCGGGTCAGCCAACTCACCGCTTGTGATCGCGTCACGATGCGCCGGTTGGATAAACTCCAGCGCAGCACCGCCATCGCCGCGCTGCGGTCCGATATGGAATCCTGTGAAAATATCACCCACGCGCAGCGCGGCTGGAGTGCGCCATCGGACTTCATTGCGCGCGCGGAGGAAGGCGGCGCGATCATCCGGCTCGGCGCATTTGTCTTCGACACCGCCGTGCGGCCATTTGCCAATCGGCGGCGACCCTATGGCCCGCTGACAATATCCAGCAGCCAGCGGCGCAACGCAAAACCGCCTATACGTAAAATCTCTCTTCCAGGTGCGCTTGGTATGCTGGGTGCTGTTGGTGGTAAGTCTTGTCCACCTCCACTCGGGTCTCTCCCCCATGCCAGACCACATCGCCGCGCTAGACCAAGGTACCACCAGCACCCGCTGCATCATCGTCAACCAATCCGGCCAAATCACCGCCGTCGCCCAGAAAGAACACGCCCAGATCACCCCCCAGCCCGGCTGGGTGGAACACAACCCTCTCGAAATCCTTCGCAACACCCGGGAAGTCGCGGCTGAAGCCCTCATCCGCGCCAACCTTACGCCAAACCGCATTGCCGCCATCGGCATCACCAACCAGCGCGAAACAACCATCCTGTGGGACCGCCACACCGGCCAACCCCTGCACAACGCCCTGGTCTGGCAAGACACCCGCACCAGCCCGCGTGTCGCCAGCTACACAGCACAGGGCGGCAAGTACCGATTCCAATCCCAAACCGGCCTCCCGCTCGCCAGCTATTTCTCCGCGCTCAAACTCCAATGGCTCCTGGACACCATCCCGGACGCGCGCGCTAAAGCTGAAAATGGCGACGCCCTCTTCGGCACCGTGGACACCTGGCTCGCCTGGAATTTTACGAGTCACCACGCAACCGATGTCACCAACGCCAGCCGCACCCAACTCATGGATCTCAAGACCCTTGACTGGGCCGACAACCTCCTGGCCGACTTCAACATCCCCCGCACTTGCCTGCCAAGAATCGTCCCGTCATCGCACATCCTCTCCCCCGTCACAAACGCCCACGAACTCGAAGGCATCCCCATCGCCGCCCTCATCGGAGACCAGCATGCCGCCCTCATCGGCCAGGTCTGCTTTTCCCCCGGGGAAGCCAAGAACACCTACGGCACCGGCAACTTTCTCCTGCTCAACACCGGCAACAAACCCGTCCAATCCAACCACGGCCTGATCACCACCCTTGCCTACAAACTTGGCGACGCGCCGGCCATCTATGCCCTGGAAGGCAGCATCGCCGTCACCGGCGCCCTCATCCAGTGGCTGCGGGACAATCTCGGCCTGATCAGCAACGCCCGGGAATGCGACACCCTCGCAGCCTCCGTAGCCACCAATGGCGGCGTCACCATCATCCCCGCCTTCTCCGGCCTCTACGCGCCATACTGGCAAGAAAACGCGAGCGGCCTTATCTGCGGCCTCACCCGCTATGCCACAAAAGCCCATATCTGCCGCGCGGCACTCGAAGCCGCCGCCTTTCAAACCCTCGATGTCGTCCGTGCAATGCAAGAAGATTCGCAGATCCTGCTCACAAATCTCCGCGTCGATGGCGGCATGGTCCGCAGCGAACCGCTGATGCAGTTCCAGTCAGACATCCTCAACACCCAGGTCACCCGCCCCACCATCACGGAAACCACCGCGCTCGGCGCGGCCTACGCCGCCGGCTTGGCTACCAATTTCTGGTCCGGCACCGAAGAACTTCAATCCCTCTGGCGCGCGGACCAGCAATGGGCGCCCGCCATGTCGCAACCAGACCGTGACAAACGCACCGCCGCCTGGCGATTGGCAATCGGGAGATCAACGCTGCAGTAAGTAAGGAGGCGATTCTTTTTTGAAAAGAAGAACAAAAAGTTTTCCGTAAACGGCTTTAAAACCCGACCACGCAAATCACCGTATAATCCTCGTTCGCCTTCTTGATCGAAGCAAAGTTCTGTCCCCAGCTATAAATCCGCCCAGCGCTCCGATACATGTAGTGACACAAACCGCCATACATCGGCCGCGAGTCGCGCTTCACCCCCACAATCCCATCGCCGCCCGTCTCATATAATGTGAGCGTGGCCGTCACCCCCCACATCCGCTTCAGGTAATCCACCACCGCATGGGGCGGCATCCCTATCGAATGAAGCTCATCCTTCATGATGGCACTATCGCTTTTTCCAACCGCCTTGTTGATCAAGTCGATATACCCGTCGATGGTGAACGTGCTAAAATCGGTTCCCTTCTGCGTTTTTGGAAAGGCCCGCGTGAACGTCTCGATCTCCTGCAGCAACTTCAAGGCGCCCTCAGCCTTCAGCGTCACAAGGTATGTCTTGATCTCCGCCAGCACCTTCGTGGGGATGCCAGCCCCATTGATCAGCGCCTTCTTGCCCCTGTTCAATTCGTACAGGGACTGGAACGTGCTCGTAAAACCGCACACGCCCCAATAGCTGTTCGCCGCGCCAACCTGATCCAGAGCCAAACTGTCTGACATGCCATGCTCCCACGGAATTTTATCGCGCGCGGCTCAGGCCACCGCGCCATTGGCGAGACTGCGCCCGCGTTGTCCTGCAACCAGGCCCGGAATGTCAACACATCGTATCGTTGCATTTGCCGGAAGCACCTTTGAGCCGAACACCACGCGGCTTATTGCGAGGCATCGCGCGATCCACCCGATTGACCATACCCCCGCCGATACCCCAGCATTGGACTTTACAGGCCGCATTGGAACCACGCCCCATGCCTTTCCGCACCCGTCTCCTCACCGCCACCCTCCTCACCTGCATCCCCCTCCTCACCACGCACGCCGCTCCCCTGCGCGTCGGCTCCGGCAATGAAGCCGTCATCGAACCCTCCGTCCCCGTCCCGAACGAGGTCCCCTGCACCGTCCCCCTCGTCACCAAACAGATTTTTGGTGCGGACGCCGTGCCCCTCACCTACGCGCCCCCCACCGCCTGCCCGGGCCCCTGGGCCAAAGTCGTCCTGAAATTCACCATCTCCCTCAACCAGGGCCGCCAGTTTGACCGCACCGGCACGCTCTTCCTCGCCGGCATCCCCCTCTGGTACGGCACCACCGCCGAACCCCGCGCCACCCTCTCCCCCAACTGGACGTTCGAGAAAGACGTCACGGACTACACCGCCATCTTCGGCAAGTCCCAAGCGGGCGTCATGCAGATCGCCAATTACGTCAGCTCCGTCTACACCAGTTCCATCACCGCCAGCGCCGCGCTGCTGTTCTACCCCCCCACCACCGCCGCCCCCGCCCCTGTCACCGCGGATGTGATCGTCCCTCTCCCCACCGGCGGCGGCCTGGCCACGCTCAACACCCCCACAGACACGCTCGCCACCACTGCCACCCTGCCCACGAACATCCTGCGCGCCACCGTGGACCTCTACCTCCAGGGCCAATCCGGGGACGAGTTCTGGTACACCTGCGCGCCGTCCGCCATTGCTGGATCACTGCTGTCCTGCGGTGCCACATCCTTCCGCGAAGGTGAAATCAGCATCGACGGCACGCCCGCCGGCGTCGCCCCAATCTCCCCCTGGATCTTCACCGGCGGCATAGACCCCTATCTCTGGCAACCCATTCCCGGCGCCCAGACATTCGATTTCACCCCTTTCCACGCGGACCTCTCGCCCTTCGCCGGTGTGCTCAGCAACGGCGCCGCGCACACCATCACCACGTCGGTCTACAACGCGAACGGATACTTCCTCGCCACCGGCGCCTTGCGCCTCTTCCTGGATAAGTCGGCAACCAAAGTCACCGGCGCCATCATCCGCAACACGCTCAAACCCGCCGCACCCCACGTCTCGCAAAACATCACAACCACAAACGGCGTCAGCTCCGGCACCGTCACCATCACCAGCAAGCATGACTTCACCATCTGCGGCACCGTCACCGGATCAGCCGGCACCACCACCAACACGCTCACCCAAACCACCCATTACACCAGCAGCCAGCGCTTCGACGTCTCCAATCCGCGAGACCTGCAGGTCACTACCCAATCAACCAAAACCACCATCACCACCGCCGCGCGCGGCGGCGGCGCGTCCGGCGGCACCACGCAAACCCTGAATTATCCGTTGTTCGTGTATTATGATTTCGCCACCGACAAGAACGGCAATTCCACCCAGGTCACCAGCGTCAACCAGCAATTCCTGAGTGATTTCCAGCAGGAAACCGCCGGCCTTCCTGCCGCCCAGGATACGGTCACCAACGCCATCACCACGGCCGACACGCTCTTCTTCGATCCCAGCTTCACCGTCACCGGCCACAAAAGCCAGTCCGAAACCGCCGTCTATGCGCGCACCGGAACCTCCGCCCCCTGCTTCAAACGGACGCTGGTGGCGAAATTCAATGTGCTCACAGCGGTGCAGACGGGGTGCTAGAAAGGAAGGCCTTCTTTTTTTAAAAAAAGAAGCAAAAAACTTTTGTCATCGCTGTCGCGGACTCGATAACAAACGAACTCTCCTTGCCCGGGCGCTTGTCCCGGGCATCCGTCTCGCTAAGGCCACCCAATCATCAACCTCCTCCTTCTTCGTGACCTTCGTGCCTTCTTCCTTCTTCGTGCCTTCGTGGTGAACCTTCCTTCCCTCCTTACCCTTGCCGCCGCCGCCACCAAGAAAGGCCACCCGGATGGACCTCTCCCGCCGCACGCTCCTCGCCGCCGCCGCCACCACACCCCTCCTCGCCACGGAACCCGCCAAAGCGGACTCCACGCCCAAAAACATTATCGTCTGCGCCAATAACGGCTACGCCTACCTCCCCCGAGCCTACAAACTTCTCGCCGCCGGCGCGGACACGCTGGACGCTGCCATCGCCGTCGTCACCGGCCCGGAGGACGATCCCAAAGATGACAGCGTCGGCCTCGGCGGTCTCCCGAACGAAGACGGCGTGGTGGA
>CAZZYR010000152.1:0-6049 GCA_964658235.1 uncultured Acetobacteraceae bacterium
CTGAGTTTGTCCTGCGCGTAATCCATCACGGTCCCAATCAGGAACAGGCTGGCCTTGCGGTCCACCAGCAGGGTGAGGCCGTGATCACGGACCACTTCGTCGGTTGGGCCGGGTTCGGGGACCCAGCTCATGTCGTAGGCCATGCCGGAGCAGCCTTTGGTGTTGACGCTGACGCGAAGAAGGCGGCCGTCGCCGTTGGCGTAGAGGGCTGCGAGGCGCGCGGCGGCCGCGTCGGACATCGTCAGCAACGGCGGCAATTCGCGGCGTACGCGTTTTGGAGCTGTGGAAACGTTTTGGTCCATGCGGCAAACTCCCAAGCGGTTCTTTTTTGAAAAAAAGAACCAAAAAACTTTTATCCATTGGGTCCGCGAAGCACTGAAAAAAGTTTTTTGCTTCTTTTTTTCAAAAAAGAAGTCTTTCTTCCTTCAGAACATATTCAACGACAACCGCGCCTCATCCGTCATCCTGCTCGGATCCCACGGCGGATCCCAAACCGTCTCCACATCCGCGGACGTGACACCAGGCACCGCCAGCAGCGCGTCACGCACCTGCACCGGCAGTTCCTGCGCGCTCGGGCAACCCGGCGCCGTCAGCGTCATTTCCACCTTCACGGCGCCGGCGTCGCTGATCTCCACCGCGTAGATCAGGCCGAGTTCATAGATGTTCACGGGTATTTCCGGATCGTACACCGTGGCGATCGCGTCCAGCAGGGCGGTCTCGCCAGGCAGGGCCACGACTTCGCCGTCCGGCGTCCAGGTGCCGACCACGGCGGTGGCATGCGTCTCAGTGTCTGTCACGCAACTTCTCCCTGGCGCCGGTCAAGCGCCGCAATCAAGGCGGTCCATGGCAAGGTCGCGCACTTCACCCGGCTGCGGTATTCGGACACGCCGGAAAGCGGCCGCAAGGTGGCGATGGCCGGATCATCGGACGCGCTTTGGCCGGTGCGCGCAAGTTCGCCGAACGCCGCGGCGAGCGTGCGGATGGCATCGGCATCCCGGCCGCGCACGGCTTCGGCCATCAGATCTGCCGAGGCCATGCTGATGGCGCAGCCGCGCGCTTCGAACGCGGCTTCGGCGACGGTGGCGTCGGCTGCGAAATTGACCCGTACTTCGACCTGGTCGCCGCAAAGCGGGTTGTCGCCGGAGGCGCAGGCGTCGCACGGATCCAGGCGATGCATGTGGCGGGGGTTGCGGCCGCGTTCAAGGATGATGGACTGGTAGAGGTCGCGGACATCCTCGAAACTTTGATTGTCCAGCGTCTGGGCGGCGCTCATTGGAAGAAGCTCCGCACGCGCACCAGTGTGTCCGCCAGCACGTCGATCTCTTCCGGCGTGGTGTAGATGCCGAAACTTGCACGCGCGGTGCTGGTCAGTCCCAGGCGTCGCATCAGCGGCTCCGCGCAATGTTGGCCGGCGCGCACGGCGATGCCGTTGCGGTCCAGCAGGGTTGCCACGTCATGCGCGTGCGCGCCGTCCAGGGTGAAGCTGATGACGCCGCCGCGGTCTTGCGCACTGCCGACCACGCGCAGGCCTTCGATGTCCGCAAGGCGCGCCAGCGCATGGTCCGTCAGGGAAGCTTCATGGGCGGCAATGGCGTCAAAACCAATGGCATTCACATAGTCGATGGCCGCGCCAAGGCCGATGACTTCCAGGATCGCCGGCGTGCCGGCTTCGAATTTCTGCGGCGCCGGCGCATAGGTGGATCGTTCGAAGGAGACGCTGGCGATCATGTCGCCGCCGCCCATGAAGGGCGGCATGACTTCCAGCAGCGCGGCGCGTGCCCACAGCACGCCCACGCCGGTGGGGCCGTAGAGTTTGTGGCCGGTGAACACATAGAAGTCCGCGCCAAGCGCCTGCACATCCACGGCGCGGTGCACCACGGCCTGGCTGCCATCCACCAGCACCAGCGAGCCGGCATCGTGCGCCAGCGCAGTAATGCGCGCGATCGGATTGTAGGTGCCAAGCACGTTGGACATGTGCGTGACAGCGACGAGTCCCACGCGGCCATCCGCCAGCAGGCCGGGCAGGGCGGCCATGTCCAGCTCGCCGGCATCGGTGATGGGAGCCACCCGCAATTCAATGCCGTGCGCATCGCGCAGCATCTGCCACGGCACGATGTTGGCGTGATGCTCCATTTCCGTAATCAGCACGGCCTGCCCGGGCTTCATGATGCCGCGCCCGTAGCTGTGGGCAACGAGGTTGATGGCTTCGGTGCTGTTGCGGGTAAAGACGATCTCCTCGCGCGACGGCGCGTGCAACAAGGCGGCAACCTTGTCGCGCACACCTTCATAGGCGTCGGACGTGCGCTCGCTCATCCAATGCAGCCCGCGGTGCACGTTGGCGTATTGCGTCTCCATCGCGTGACTCATGGCAGTGATCACCGCCTGCGGCTTTTGCGCGGAGGCGGCGCTGTCCAGGAACACAAGCGGCTTGCCGTGCACAAGCTGCGACAGGATGGGGAAATCCGCACGCACGCGGGCGACGTCGAAAGCCGGGGCCAGATCCGACAGTTTTGATTCGGCGTTCATGATGCGTAGACCCACCAGGCGTCGATCACATCGTCTAGCAGTGCGCGCGCACGGTCATCCTCCACCATGTCCAGCGCTTCGCCCAGGAATGCACGCACCAGCATCGCACGTGCTTCGGATTGGGGAATGCCCCGGCTGGTCATGTAGAAAAGCTGCTCCGCATCAAGTTCGCCCACCGTGGCGCCATGGCTGCATTTGACGTCGTCCGCGAAGATCTCCAGTTGCGGCTTGCAATCGATCTCGGCATCCGGCGAGAGCAGCAGCGCCTGGTTCATCTGGTAGCCATCGGTTTTCTGCGCCGCGCGTGCCACTTCGATCTTGCCCTGGAACACACCGCGCGCATGGCCGCTGAGCACGTGCTTCACCGTCTGGCGGGAGGCGCAATCCGGCGCCTGGTGATCGACCACGGTGGTGAAATCGCTGTGCTGCACGCCGCGCAGCAATTGCGCCGCGTTGATTGCCGCGTGGCCATGCCGGCCGTGCAGCCGCGCATGCACTTCCGTGCGCGCCACCCGCGCGCCCACGTTCAGCGTAAATCCATCATAGGCCGCGCTTGCTGCGATATCCGCATAGATCGTGGCAAGGTGGAATGCCTCCGGCGCCTCATTTTGCAGCCGCACGTGAGACAAGCGGGCGCCGTCCTGAAGGGTAATTTCCGTCACCGGATTATGCAGGTAACTGCCGTGGCCAACGGCCAGCTCAATCACCGCCAGCTTCGCGCCACGTCCCAGCCGGATCGCGTGGCGCGGATGAAACGCGATTGGCGTGCCATGAATGTCGCGCCCGGCGCTGACCAGCAGCAGCGTCCCAGCGTCGACGCCGTCGGCCACCTCGATAATGGCGCCGTCCTCGGCCAGCATGGTGTTCAGCGCCACCAGCCGCTCGCGTTCCGGCTGCGCCAGCGCGCCAAACTCCGCGTTCGCCGCGAAGGAGCGCACGCTTGCCAGTTCCGGCAGCACGGATTGCGCGGCATTGAAGCGGCCCTGGACGAAGACCAGCCGTGGCAGCTCCGACAACTGGCCAAGTGCCGGCAGGTCATTGTCCCCGGCAAATCCCGCAGCCTCCGTCAGGGCCTCATGGAACTGCGCTTCGGCGAGCGGCATCAGGCTAGTGTAGCGCCAGGCTTCGTCGCGGATTGTCGGCAAGCCGCGCGCGCGGAGGATGTCGGACGCGGCGCGGCGCGGCGCGGGGTCGCCAGGCAGCCGGCCGGTCAATCCTTCATAACGCGCCAGGAAACTATCGGCGGAGGAGGGAAGGGCGGTCACGCTCATGCCGCCTCCGCGATCACCTGCGCGTAGCCTTGCGCTTCCAGCGCGCGCGCCAGATCCGCGCCGCCGCTGCGCACAATCCGGCCATGCGCCAGCACATGCACCGCATCCGGCACGATATGATCCAGCAGGCGCTGGTGGTGGGTGATGACGAGCGCGGAAAAACCTGGCGCGCGCAAGGCATTGACGCCATCACCCACAATCTTCAGTGCGTCGATATCGAGGCCGCTATCCGTCTCGTCCAGGATGGCGAGCTTCGGACGCAGCATGGTCATCTGCAGCACCTCGTTGCGCTTCTTCTCGCCGCCGGAGAAGCCGACGTTGACATTGCGCTTCAGCATGTCATCCGGCATTTGCAGGCGCTTTGCTTCCGCGCGTGCCAGCTTCAGGAATTGCGCGGCATCCAGTTCAGGCTCGCCGCGCGCGCGGCGGATGGCGTTCAATGCGGTGCGCAGGAAATTCGCGTTGCCCACGCCGGGCAGTTCCACCGGCGCCTGGAATGCCAGGAACAGCCCGGCCTGGGCGCGCGCCTCCGGCTCCATGCCCAGCAGATCCTGGCCGTCGAACGTGGCTGTGCCGCCGGTCACGGTGAAATCCTCGCGGCCGGACAGCACGTAAGACAGCGTTGATTTGCCGGAGCCGTTCGGCCCCATGATGGCATGCACCTGGCCGTCCGGCACCACCAGATCGATGCCGCGCAGGATCGGCTTCTCGCCGATGCTGGCCTGAAGGTTCACAATCTCAAGCATATTCTTAGCCCACCGATCCTTCGAGACTGACCGCGAGCAGTTTCTGTGCTTCCACGGCGAATTCCATTGGCAACTCCTTCAGCACTTCGCGGCAGAAGCCGTTGACGATCATACCCACCGCGTCTTCCTGGCTCATGCCACGCTGCCGGCAATAGAACAGCTGGTCCTCGGCAATCTTGGACGTGGTCGCCTCGTGCTCCACCTTCGCGCCAGCGTTGCGGCACTCGATATACGGCACAGTGTGCGCGCCGCAGAGGTCGCCGATCAGCAGAGAATCGCACTGCGTATGATTGCGCGCGCCGGACGCCTTGGGCAGAATCCGCACCAGCCCGCGATAGGTGTTGTTGGAGTGGCCGGCGGAGATCCCCTTGGACACGATCGTGCTGGTGGTGTTCTTGCCGATATGGATCATCTTCGTGCCGGTATCGGCCTGCTGATGATTGTTGGTCAGCGCCACGGAATAGAACTCGCCCACGCTGCCTTCGCCCTGCAGCACGCAGGACGGATATTTCCAGGTGATGGCCGATCCCGTCTCCACCTGAGTCCAGCTGATCTTGCTGCGCGCGCCGCGGCAGGCGCCGCGCTTGGTAACGAAGTTGTAGATGCCACCGACACCGTTGGCGTCACCCGGATACCAGTTCTGCACGGTGGAGTATTTGATCTTCGCGTCATCCAGCGCCACCAGTTCCACCACCGCGGCGTGCAACTGATTTTCGTCGCGCATCGGCGCGGTGCAGCCTTCCAGATAGCTGACGGTGGCCCCTTCCTCGCACACGATCAGCGTGCGCTCGAACTGGCCGGTATTCTTCGCATTGATGCGGAAATAGGTGGACAGTTCCATCGGGCAGGAGACGCCCTTGGGAATGTAGACGAAGCTGCCATCGGTGAACACGGCAGAGTTCAGGGCCGCGAAGTAATTGTCCGTGGGTGGCACCACGCTGCCCAGATATTTGCGGACGAGCTCGGGATGATCTTTTACTGCCTCGCTGATGGGGCAGAAGATGACGCCGGATTTGGCCAGTGTGCTGCGGAAGGTGGTGGCGACGGACACGCTATCGAACACCGCGTCCACGGCCATCGGCAGCCGTTCACCAGCACCCTCCACGCCGGCCAGGATGGCGCGCTCGCTGACTGGGATGCCCAGCTTTTCGTACATCTTCAGGAGTTCGGGATCGACCTCGTCGAGCGAGGCGGGGCCGGCCTTCTTTTTCGGCGCGGCATAATAGTAAGAGTCCTGGTAGTCGATCTTGGGGTAGTTCAGCAGCGCCCAGTCCGGCTCCACCATGCCGAGCCACGCGGAATAGGCGCGCAGGCGCCACTCCAGCAGCCACTCCGGCTCACCCTTGCGGGCAGAGATCAGGCGGACGATGTCCGTGTTCAGCCCCTTTGGGGCGAAGTCCATCTCGATGTCGGTCTCGAAACCCCATTTGTAGCCGCTGTCGGCGACCGACTGGACGGTGTGCAGGGTCTCGGCAATGGCTGGCATGGTCTATCCTTAATCAATCG
>CAZZYR010000153.1:0-6042 GCA_964658235.1 uncultured Acetobacteraceae bacterium
AACTCGCTTTGTGGGAAAGCAAGATCGAAACCCGCCTGCAGCATGAACCGGGCTTTCTCGATGTCACGTCGGACCAGGATTCCGCCTCGCCCCAGGTAACGCTGACCATAGACCGCCAGGCCGCCTCCCGCCTCCACGTCTCCGCCGCCGCCATCGACATCGCGCTCGGCAACGCCCTCGCCCAGCGCCCCATCTCCACCATCTACAGCGCGCGCAACCAATACAGCGTCATCCTGGAAACCCTGCCATGGCTGCAGAAGGATCCGCATTATCTGGACCACGTCTATGTCGGCGCGGACACCGGTTTGCCCGTCCCGCTCGGTGCCGTCGCCCATGTCAGCTTTTCCATCGTGGCGCTGAACGTCACCCACGATTCCCAGCACGTCGCTGGCGAAATCAGCTATAATCTGAAATCCGGCCTGGCCATGGGAGACGCTACCACCCGCCTCAAGGCTATCGTCGCGGACATGTCGCCACCGCCCTCCGTCCGCGTCTCCTTTGAAGGCGACGCCAAGCTCTTTCTTCAGTCCCTCTCCTCGGAGCCCGCTTTGATCGGCGCCGCCCTGCTCTCCATCTACATCGTCCTCGGCGTACTCTATGAAAGCCTGATCCACCCCATCACCATCATGTCCACGCTGCCGTCAGCCGGCCTCGGCGCGCTGCTGGGAATCCTCGTTACCAACACGGAATTCGGTGTCCTCAGCGTCATCGGCATTGTGCTGCTGATGGGTATCGTGAAGAAAAACGCCATCATGCTGGTGGATTTTGCCCTGGACGCGCAGCGCGAACGCGGCATGACGCCGGAGGCCGCCATACGCGAAGCCTGCGCGGAACGCTTCCGCCCGATCATCATGACCACGCTCACTGCGCTGTGCGGCGCGCTTCCCTTGGCGCTGGCCTTCGGCACCGGCTCGGAGCTGCGCCGCCCGCTCGGCATCGCCATTGTCGGCGGCCTCGTCGTCAGCCAGGCCCTTACCCTCTACACCACGCCGGTCATCTACCTTATCCTCGAACGCCGCGCCCGCGGCAGCCGCCACCGTATCATTCACGGCCCCCAGCCCGCCCCCGCCGAATAATCCCCGCGGGTGCGGAACGAGGGCGTCAAAAGACAAGGCAAGACCTTCTTTTTTGCAAAAAAGATGCAAAAAACTCTTCTCAGTTCTGTCGCTGTCTTATTCGGCATAGGGCCGCACGAGAAAATGTGGGCGCGACCTTCCTTCCCCCAGCCAACCACCCTGGCTATAAGGCCTCACCCAGGGCCATCCCCTTGGCCCAAGGCGAGTCGGACGCGATGAATACGGGCAAAGCCCTGTTTTTACTGGATGTGGCCGCCATGCTGGTGGTCTGGCCCATCCTCCTGCACGTTGGCTGCTGGGGCAATGAATGCTTCCGACCCACCTCGGACGGCGTGGCCGCCATCCTCTACCCGATCGCCAACCTCGTCTCTTTCTACGCCCTCGGTCTCTACCGCCGGGAAGCCATCATCCAGACCCGCGAATCGCTCGGCCGCGTACCGCTTGGGGTTAGCCTCGGCGCCGTGGGTGCCGCCTGCGTCCTCGTTATCCTCGGCTTCTGGCTCGGCTCGCCCATCAACCGCGTCCGCCTGTTCTCCGGCGCCGTCATCGGCTTCTGCATCGCCGGCCTGTCCGCCCGCCTGCTCTTCTCCGGCCTCAAGCGCCGCGGCACCTTCCTGCGCCGCCTGCTCATCGTCGGCGCCGGCGATCGCGCCTGGGACCTGCTCTGCATGCTCCAGAACGAAGGCAGCCGGCCTACCTACCAGATTCACTTCGTCAGCGGCCCTGGCATAGGCGGTGTGGACCCCCGCCTGGTCGCCGCGGCCGGCCCGGGCATCACCATCCTGCCCAACATGGATGTGCTTGAAGCCGCCTTGCTCGTCTCGCCGGATGAAATCGTGGTTGCCCCGGACGAACGCCGCGGCATGAAACTCGACAGTCTCCTTTTGTGCAAAAAGGAAGGCTTCCCCGTGGTCCAGTATCTCACCTTCCTGGAACACGAACTCCGCCGCGTGGATATCCGCCGCGTGGAAGTCGGCTGGCTGCTCTATTCCAGCGGCTTCTATTTCGGCACCATCGACAACGCCCTCAAACGCGCGCTGGACGTCGCCGCAAGCGCTATCCTCCTCGTCGCCTTCTCGCCCTTCCTCCTCGGCGCCGCCATCGCCATCAAACTCGATGACCGCGGCCCCATCCTCTACAGCCAGGAACGCGTCACGCGCGGCGGTCGCCATTTCCGCATCTACAAGATCCGCACCATGCGCACGGACGCCGAAAAGCTCGGCACTGCCGTCTGGGCGGAGGCCGACGACCCGCGCATCACCCGCGTCGGCCGCTTCCTCCGCCAGACCCGCATCGACGAAATGCCACAACTCATCAACGTCCTGCGCGGCGACATGTCCCTCGTCGGCCCCCGCCCAGAACGCCCCAGCTTCATCGATCACCTGATCGCCGAGCTTCCGCTCTATAACGAACGCCACATGGTCAAGGCCGGCCTGACGGGCTGGGCCCAGATCAACTATCCCTACGGCGCCTCGCTGGATGACGCGCGCAGCAAGCTCAGCTACGACTTATATTACGTCAAGAACTTTTCGATTCTGTTTGATCTATTGATTTTGCTACAGACTCTCCGGGTCGTCTTGTGGCCGAGTGGCGCGAGGTAAGGAAGCAAGGCCTTCTTTTGTGAAAATCGTTTGCGACTGTGATGGGGCATGATGCCACGCGCAGCCGGCTGGGATGGATCGCGTCGGCAGCAGTCATCCTGGCTGTGTCTCCACCTTTGTGGCAATGCATGAAAGGCTGGGGAAGCGATGCAGAAGCCGGGAAAGTGGTGAATTGACTGGCGCATCTCAACTGGCGTAGATCGTTACGATCTCGGTAGTTCTGGCTTTGCATGGCGCAATTGCCCAGCGTCCGCTGACACGGCAGGGCTTCTTCTTGAAATCATCCAGCAAACACTCGGCGTGGCCGCTCCTCGCCCTCGCGGCGTGCGGCGCGCTCGCCGGATGCACCACGGAACCGCCACCTGTCGCGCAGCTCTGTACCATTGATCGTGTTGCGGATCTGCCGTTCGCAACCGGCGCCATGCGCCCAATCGTCGCCGCCCGCCTGGATGGCCACCCCGTCTCCATGCTGCTTTCCACCGGTGACACGCTCATCAGCGTCTCCCACGCGGCGCAACGAGATCTGCATCTAAGCGACGATCCGCACACCCAGGCTGTCCTGGCAGGCATGGGCGGCAACACAAACGCCAATCGCGCGATCATCCAGCGGTTTGAACTCGGTGACGTGGAGTTGCCTGACGTCCTCGCCATCGTTGCGGACCTGCCCGGATCGTCCAACGTCCAGCCGCCGCTCGCCGGCGCCATCGGCGCGCGTGTCCTGTCGCAATACGATGTTGAATTCGATTTCAACAACCGCCACGTCACTCTGTGGCAACGCCGTGGCTGCACCAGCGCGGCGCCCAACTGGACCGGCGCCTGGTCCACCCTGCGTCTCACCCGCAGCCCGTCGAACAATCTCGCCACGGACATCGCCATCGATGGTCATGTCCTGCGCGCTGTCCTGGACACCGGTTCGCTTGTCACCACCCTCAATGACGAAGCCGCCAGGCGCGTTGGCCTCGGCACCGGCTCGCCGCTCTCCGCGCAGGTCATCCGCGGGGAAGCCGGCAACGATGTCATCGCCCACACCCTCGCTATCACCAGCATGATAGCCGGCGCCATCCCGCTCCAAAAGGACAAAGTCCTCGTCGCTCCCGTCCACATCCCCTTCGCGGACATGATGCTTGGCGCGGACAGCCTGCAGCATCACGATCTCTGGCTGTCCTATGACTTTCAAGAGGCCTTCATCCGCTAGCATGACGTACAACCGCACCGCCAAAATACTGAACGGCACTCGGGAAATGAAAGATCATGTCAGGATTCGGCTACAGCCAATTCGCCTAAGTCACCTTCATCCGCACCATGCTGGAAAAGCACTTCGTCTGAACGGATGTTCGTCCAAGCCGTCACTGGCTGCCTGTCGCGCATCGTTCCAGTCCTGGACCGCTGATTGCAACCGGCAATGCCATCCTCGCCTGAACCCGCGGCTCACCCATCGGCAAGGCAGTATCTTCCCAGGTAAGCGCGGATGCAGATCATCTGGCACCGCACCGGCCGCCGCCTTGCTACAGTGATTGCCTTCGGCACACCGAAACCCAAAGCGCTTTTCTGAAAGAAGTACCTAAGCCTTTATCCCTGCTGTCTTAGACCGAATAAGCGTACGTGTTGGTCTCTTTTTTCCGCAAAAAAGAAGGCCTTGCCTCCTTCATCCCCCAGCGCAAAACTGGCCCCATGATCACCCTCACCGTCAACAACACCTCCCACACCGTGGATGTCCCCGCGGACATGCCCATCCTCTGGGTCCTGCGGGACGTCCTCGGCCTCACCGGCACCAAATTCGGCTGCGGCATCGCCCAATGCGGCGCCTGCACCATCCACCTGGACGGCCAGGCCGTCCGCTCCTGCCAGCTCCCCGCCGGCGGCGTGGGGGACGCAAAGATCACCACCATCGAAGCCGCCCACACCCTCCCCCAGGGCGCCAAGATCCAGCAGGCCTGGCTGGACCGCGAGGTGGTCCAATGCGGCTACTGCCAGCCCGGACAGATCATGCAGGCCACAGCTCTGCTCACCGCCACCCCCAAACCCACGGACGCTCAGATAGACGCCGCCATGGCCGGCAACATCTGCCGCTGCGGGACCTATGTCCGCATCCGCGCCGCCATCCACGACGCAGCGGAGGCCTGAGCCTCATGACCCTCCCCAGACGCGACCTCATCAAGCTCGCCGGCGGCGGCCTGCTCCTCGGCTTCGCCATTCCCGCTTTCGTCCCCCGCATCGCCCGCGCCGGAGATGCGGACACACCCGGCCCATCCCCCACCGCCTTCATCCGTATCGCGCCGGACAACACCATCACGCTGATCATGCCGGATGCCGAATGCGGCCAGGGCATCTGGACCTCGGCCGCCACCCTCATCGCCGAGGAACTCGAAGTCACGCTCGACCAGGTCCACGTCGAACCCGCCCCGCCTGACACAAAACTCTATGCCAGCCCGGTGCTGGAGGAGCAGGCCACCGGCGGCTCGGCCAGCATCATCGGCGACTGGACCCGCTTGCGTGAAGCCGGCGCCCGCGCCCGCCTCATGCTCATCCAGGCCGCAGCGAACCAGTGGCACGTGGACCCCGCCACGTGCCAGGCCGCCGCCGGCACTGTCACCCACCAGGCCAGCAACCGCACCGCCACCTATGGCAGCCTCGCGCAGGCCGCCGCCGCCCTCCCCATCCCAGGCAAGGTCGCGCTGAAGGAACCCGCCGACTGGCGCCTGATCGGCCACAAACAGAAGCGCCTGGACACCCCCGGCAAGGTGGACGGCACCGCCCAATACGGCATCGACGTCCAGGTCCCCGGCATGAAATTCGGCACCGTCGCCGCCAGCCCGGTCCGCGGCGGCCGCCTGACCGGCCTGGATGAAGCCGCCGCCCGCGCTGTGCCCGGTGTGCGGGACATCGTCCGGCTGGACGATGCCGTCGCAGTCATCGGCGACCATTACTGGGCCGCGCTGCAGGGCCTCCAGGCCGCCCACCCCCAATGGGACAACGGCCCGCATGCCACTGCGAACATCGCCGCCATCCAGTCCGACCTGCTGGACGCCACCGAACGCGCCGGCGCCGTCGCCAGGGACGACAACAACGCGCACGACAAGATCAGCAGCGCCCACACCAAGGTGGACGCCACCTACCACATTCCTTTCCTCAGCCACGCGCCGATGGAGCCCATCAACACCACGCTCCACATCCGTGCCGACAGCGCGGACCTTTGGGTCGGCACCCAGGTCCCCGTCCGCGCCCAGGCCGCCGTCGCCAAGGCGGCCGGCGCTGGCGTGGGTGCGGGCGCAGCGGCGCCGGTCGTCTGCGCAGGTTGCGCGCCGTTCACCGGACTGAGCGATTGTGCGTCCATGAAATCTCCTGGCGGATGTCGATGGCTCGTG
>CAZZYR010000154.1:0-6009 GCA_964658235.1 uncultured Acetobacteraceae bacterium
ACGCCGCCTCCGCCGCCGCGCAAATCTCCCGCGGGTTCAACAAACCCAAATTCAACGATGTTGATACCAGCGCATGGAACAGCACCGGCTCGCCCGCCTTCATCGCATCCTGGAACGCGCCGAACTCCCGCAACCGGTTCGCCACAAAATCCGCCAGCGCCGCGCGCGCCGCCTCGCGCGTCACCGGCAGCGCGAAATCCGCGGCGCTGCCCACATGGCCGGGAAACCGTTCGCTCACCAGCGCCATCACCTCACGCGTGATCTTATCCGGCGCGAAAAGCGGCACCGGCGGGCTCACCGTCCCTTTCGTCAGGCGCCCGCGATTCTCCGTATCGTAGTTCCACGCCCCACCTTCGGGCTTATCCCCATCCATCAAAAACCCGTATCGGCGCCGCATCTCCCGATAAAAAAACTCCATCCGCAGTTCGCGTCGTCCCCTCGCCCAAGCCAGGAAATCCTGGATGCGCGCGAAAAACCTCGTGTCGTCGCGGACATCCACCTCCACGCCGGCCGCCTCCTGCCAGTGCCGCATATCCTCGGCCAGCCGCCACTCGCCCGGCTCCGTCACCACCACGTGCGCCGCCTTGTGCCGCGCCACCGCGCGCAGCATCTCGCCGCGCAGGCTCTGCGTGTTCGCCGGATCGTCCAGTTTCACATAGTCCACCCGCACCCCGCGCGCCGTCAGCGCGCGCGCGAAATGCCGCATGCCGGACAGCACCAGCACGATCTTCTTGGCGTGGTGCCGCACATAGGTGCACTCCGCCTGCACTTCGGCCATCAGCACCACATCCCGCGCCGGATCCAGGTCGGCCAGCGATGATATGTCCGCGCTGAGCTGATCGCCCAAAATCATCCGGATCGTCGTCGTCCGTTTTGCCATGCCCCGCCTTCCTGCTGCCCCCGCCCAGATGTCCGCCAACGCCGGAAAGTTAACCCCCGGTCACGCCAGGCTCTCCGGTCTTTGTCCCGCACAGCCAAGGCCCTACACTGCATTGCAGATGCGCCAGCTCCTCCTCCTCCGCCACGCGAAATCCGACCCTGGCGCCGCGAACCAGCCGGACCACGCCCGCCCGCTGAACCTGCGCGGTCGGCAGGCCGCCGCCGACTTGCGCACCAATTTGCGCACGCTCGGCCTGGTGCCGGATGTGGTGCTCGTCTCCTCCGCGCGCCGCACTTTGCAAACCCTGGAGGCCCTGTCCCCCTGGGACGAAACCCCCCTCATCGAACCCATGAACGGCCTCTATCTGGCCACCGGTCCGCAAATCCTGCGCATCATCGCGGGCGTCGCGGAAACCGTGCGCAGCCTGATGGTGGTGGCCCACAATCCCGGCCTGCACGATCTGGCGATGACATTGGCCGCGCCCAGCGCTATGTCATCGAACGGTCATAAAGTCAGTGCCGTCACCGATGGCTTTCCCACCAGCGCGCTCGCTGAATTCACAGTGCCCAGCGGCTGGGCGGAACTGGCCACCGCGGACGGCATGACCGGCGTCCGCCTCGTCCGCTTCCTCCGTTCCCAAGATCCGCCATAGGAGCCGCCCTGAGCGCCGTGCAACCCGACCCGGCCCTGCTTGAACCGGCAGACATCAGCCAGCCGGAACCCGTGCGGGCGCCCGAGCCGGAAACCGTGCTGGAGTTCGGCGTCGAGGAGACGGACCTCCCGCGCCTGCTCCGCTTCCCGGCTTTGGCCGCCGTCCGCGCGGGTCCCGCTCGCAACACCGCCCTCCATCTTATCTGGCACGACACCGCGGACGATGCCCTCGCCTTGCAGGGCCTTGCCTTATGCCACACCGGCGCCACCGCATCGCGCCCCGGCACATGGGTGCTGGAGCGCCTGAACCCCATGGACGCGCTGGAATGGCCGCCCGCCACGCCCGCCCCCGTGCTGGCACAAGCCGCGTCGCGGGACGAGTTGGGGCCGGACCAGTTGGGCCATCCCCTCCCTGGCGCGCTCGCTCCCGCGGCCGCCTTGTCCGGCCGCCAGCGCATCTTCGCTCTGGCACTGCCCGGCGGCCCAGGCCGGCTCGCCATCCTGGCGGGAAACCTGCGCGGCGTGGCGCTGGACCAGCCGGTCTGCCGTATCCAGCTCGCCGGCCCCGCGGCGGACGTGGTTGCCCTCGCACGGTCCCTGTCCGAAGCGGTCCGCCTTGTCCCGCCGCGCGCCAGCCTCGCCGCCGCCGCCCTCGCCTTGGCCCGCGGCCGCGCCGCCGTGCCGCGCCAGACCGGCGCCCCCCGGCTGCCACGCGATCTGGATGCCGACGCCGCACTCGCCTGCATCACCGCCCATCTCGCGGACGTCATCCTCCATTGGACCGCCCAGATCCCGGCCGCCACCACGCCAGAGCCCGTCCACCAGGCCCGCGTCGCCGTCCGCCGCCTGCGCTCCGCGCTGACCGCCTTCCGCCGCGCCGCCGCCGATGAGTCCGGAGACTGCGCCTGGCTGGACACCCTGGCCGGCACGCTACGGCACCTCGCCGCCCGGCTCGGCACGGCCCGGGACTGGGACGTGTTCCTCACCGAAACCGGCGCCGCCGTCCGCGACGCCTTCCCGCAGGACCGCCGCATCGCGCAGCTCCTCGCCGCCGCCGCCCGCCGCCGGACCGCCGCCTACGCGGACCTGACCGCCTACTTCGCCAGCCAGGACTGGACCCGCCTCGCCATCACCCTCGCCCTCTTGCCGGCCGACCGGCCCTGGAACGCCACCGCCCCGCTCACCCAGCCCGTCCAATCCTATGCGGCCCATGCGCTGGACCGCCGCCTCAAGCACACGCTCGCGCCAGGCACGGACCTGTCCGCCCACTCCCCGGCGCAGCTGCATGACATCCGCAAGCACGCCAAGCGCCTGCGCTACGCCACCGAATTCTTCGCCCCGCTGTTCCCCGAAAAAGCGGTCCGCAAATACCTGCCCAGGCTCGAGGAGCTCCAGGAAGTCCTCGGTGCCGTCAACGACACGGACGTCGCGGCCGGCCTGATGGCCCAGCTCGCCGGGGGCACGGACCGCGCCTTCGCCGCCGGCGTCGTTGCCGGTTTCGGCGCCGCGCGCGCCGCCCGCGCCGCGAAGCGCGTCCAGCGGTCCTGGCTGCGGTTCACCCGCGCGGATCCGTTCTGGGACTAGATCGCGCCGATTTGCTGCGGGTGCGAAGGTTGCGTTAGGTTGAAACACGCCGTTATTGTTCGTGTGCCACCATCCCCGGCGCCCGCGCCCCTTCGGCCATCTGCCGCCCTACCAGACAGGACCACCACCGCATGACCGGCTCCGCGATCGGATCTGTCACCGTCACCATGGACGGCACCGACCACTCGGCCAAGCTGCCGCTGTTTCCCGGCACCATCGGCCCGTCGGTCTTCGATATCCGCAAGCTCTACGCGGATCTGGGCGTCTTCACCTATGATCCCGGCTACGGCGGCACCGCGGCCTGCGAAAGCAAGATCACCTATATCGATGGCGACGAAGGCGTGCTGCTGCACCGCGGCTACCCGATCGACCAGCTGGCGGAGAACTCCACCTTCCTGGAAGTGGCGCACCTGCTGCTCAACGGCGAACTGCCCAACAAGGCGGAACTCGCCGAGTTCGAACGCGGCGTTCTGCTCCACACTATGGTGCATGAACAGCTCCGCCAGTTCTACAACGGCTTCCGCCGGGACGCGCACCCCATGGCCGTCATCTGCGGCGTCGTCGGCGCGCTATCGGCGTTCTATCACGACAGCCTGGACGTCAACAATCCTGATCACCGCCGCATCAGCGCCTTCCGCCTGATCGCCAAGGTCCCAACCATCGCTGCCTGGGCCTATAAATATTCCATCGGCCAGCCCTTCATGTATCCGCGCAACGATCTCGGTTACGCGGAAAATTTCCTCTACATGATGAACGCCGTCCCGGCCGAGCCATACCACGTGAACCCGGTGCTCGCCCGCGCCATGGACCGCATCCTGATCCTGCACGCGGATCACGAACAGAATGCGTCCACCTCCACCGTGCGCCTGGCCGGCTCCACCGGCGCCAACCCCTTCGCCTGTGTGGCCGCCGGCATCGCGAGCCTGTGGGGCCCCGCCCATGGCGGCGCCAACGAAGCCGTCCTCAAAATGCTTGCCGAAATCGGCCACAAGGACAACATCCCGGACTTCATCGCCAAGGTGAAGGACAAGAACAGCAACGTCCGCCTGATGGGCTTCGGCCACCGCGTCTATAAGAACTATGATCCCCGCGCCAAGATCATGGAACGGACCTGCCACGAAGTGCTGGACGAACTCGGCATCAAGGACGATCCGCTGCTGGACTTGGCACTCGAACTCGAGCGCATCGCGCTGCACGATGACTACTTCATCAGCAAGAAGCTTTACCCCAACGTCGATTTCTATTCAGGCATCATCCTCAAGGCGATGGGCATTCCCACCAGCATGTTCACGGTGCTCTTCGCCGTCGCCCGCACCGTCGGCTGGATCAGCCAGTGGAAGGAAATGATGGAGGATCCGCTGCAGCGCATCGGCCGCCCACGCCAGGTCTACACGGGCGCGGCCCAGCGGGATTATGTGCCTCTTGAGGATCGGGCGGCGTAGGCGGGGGAAGGCAAGCAGTTCTTTTTTGCAAAAAAGAACCAAAAAACTTTTCTCTGTGCTGTCGCCGTCTTAGGCGGAACAACACGCTAAGTGCGGCACGTCCCTCTCACAAGGTTCAGGCACGCGGCTCTCAAACAACCATCGTCACCAAAACCTATCCCTCAGAAAAGCAGCCCTTCCAACTCCAAACTTGCCGCCGCGATCACCGGATTCCCGTCACGAATATGCCGGACATGTACAAACGCCGCCAATCCCGGTATGCGGCCGTTCCGCCAGGCTTCGACAAACATCAGGTCTTCAACAATCGTGGTGCAATACGCCGGCCCGGCGGCGCGCGGCGCGGAAGCTCCTCGCTCATAGAGCGGTCAATGCCCTGACATGCATCACCATCGCATGGGGATCGTAGGGCTTCGTCATAAACCGGCTGCCATGCGGCAACTCCGCCAGGGCCGGCTTTCGCGCCCCTGACGCCAGCAGCAGCGAAATCCACGGCCATTGCAGGCGTACCTTGGCCGCAAGCTCGATGCCGGTCATGCCCACCGGCATGCTCACATCGGTGAACAGCAGGCACACGTCCTCGGCAAGTGTGTCCAGCACGGCCAGCGCCGCGGCGGCATTGCACGCTTCAATCACATGGAACTGCGCGTCCCGGAGCGTCTCCGCGACCAGAGAGAGGATCAGCGGCTCATCCTCCGCGACCACCACAAGCTGCGGAATGGCACTCAAAATCGCACGTACAGGCATCGAGGCCCTCCAGCCGCCACCCTGGAACTGGACAGGCCACGATTGAAGCTTCGGAAACTACCTAGGGCCTGACCCGCCGCAAAAACCGGCCGGGACTAATCGCTCGCGCAGTCGCACCCAGGTGCGGCGCCGGCCGCCTGCCGCGTGATGTGATGATCGATCCACTCGCTCACCAGCGCCCGCGCCTCGCTCAGTCCCGCCTCCGGGTGATGAATGCGATACAGCGTCGTGCAGCTCTGGAACGCCGCCATGTCGTCCGTGCCTGCGCGGCGCAACTCGCGATAGGCAGTGACGACGGCGCGTTCGCATCGGCGTCCAATCTCGGCCAAGTGGGCGTCTCCAGTTGCGAATGACTCTTATCTGGCGACAATCTACCGCCTTCCCCACGCCGCCGCAACCGCCACCACCCCCCTCGGGTTGCCGCCACGCCAGCGGCAATGCAGAACGGTGCCGGCAACGCGCATGAGGCAGAAGATGGCGGCTGGTGTGACCACGGATTGGGACAGGGATGCCGCACTCACCACCGCGCGCATCCTGCTGGAAATCGGCGCGCTCAATTTCCGCCCGGACGAGCCCTACACGCTCACCTCCGGCTGGAAATCCCCGGTCTATATCGACTGCCGGAAAATCATCTACTTCCCGCACGCCCGCAAGAAGATCTGCCAACTGGGCGTGGAAAAACTCAACCGCCACATCGGCTACGAACAG
>CAZZYR010000155.1:0-5772 GCA_964658235.1 uncultured Acetobacteraceae bacterium
CCGTCATCGGGGAAGGCGTAGCCGATGTGGCGGTGCCCTGTCGCCGCAAGGTGCTCGAGTTGCGCCCGGCCGATGCGCTCTTCAGCAAATGGAAAGGATCCCACGGACTTCCGTCCGACGACCGGTGCCATCACCAGTTCGGCGCCCGCCGCACGTAGCAACGCACGCAGCACGGGGTCCAGGCGGGGGAGCGGCCAGTCTTCGGGCAGCGCGGTGACGAGGAGGCTGTCGATCTTGTCCTGGCTTTCGACAGCCTGGCGGACGATGCGGCCGAAGAGTTTGACGTGCGCGTCAGGGACGCGGCCGTCATCGAAGCCGCCGGTGCCGGGGAGTTCGCCCAGGCGGTGGCGGACGAACTGGTCGATGACGGTCTCCGGGTTGTCGCCGGATTGTTCCGCCTGAAAAAGGGCCTGCACGGCGCCGACGCGGGCGGCGGTGCGGGGGCGGGTCAGCGCGGGCGCCTTTGCCATCAGGCGGCGCCCAGGGTGCGGGCGGCGGCGATCTGCAGGAGTGCGGCGCTGGCGGCTTCGGCGCCCTTGTTGTGGCCGTCCGGTCCGCTGCGGGCGACCGCCTGTTCGATGGAATGGACGGTGAGCACGCCGGAGCCCAGGCAGAGGCCGAACTGCAGGGCGACGCTCATCAGGCCGGCCATGGTTTCACGGCAGATGTAGTCGTAATGGTCTGTGCCGCCGCGGACGATGCAACCGAGGGCGATGAAGCCATCGAAAGCGCGCGGGCCGCGCACAGCGAGGCGGATGGCTTGCGGGAGTTCGAAGGCGCCGGCGACGTCCAGCACGGTGTGGTGGGCGCCAACTTCGGCGAGGATGCGGGCAGCACCTTCTGTCATGCCGCCAACCACGCCGCGGTAATAAGGCGCGCGGACGAGCAGCAGATGGGGCGCGGGGCCGGGGACGGATGGCGCGGCCGGCAGGAGGGCATCGGCCGTGCTCATGCGCTAAGTTCGATGGGGCGGCGGCCGGACACGTGGATGCCATAGCCTTCGAGCCCGACGATGGTTCGCTCGGTATTGGAGAGCAGCACCATGTCGTGCACGCCGAGGTCTGCGAGGATCTGGGCGCCGATGCCGTAATTGCGGAGCAGGCTTTGCTCGCGCGGTTCGTGGCCGTGGCGGCCCGCGACCATTTCCATCAGGCCGCCGGTCCGCCAGTCATGCAGCACCACCATCACGCCGCGGCCTTCAGCCTCGATCATGCGCATGGCCTGATGCATCAGTTTGTTGGTGCGTCCCCCTGGCAGGATCTGGATCGGGTCGATGGATTGCATGCGGACCAGGACGGGGCCTGGCGAGGTGATGTCACCCTTCACCATCACCACGTGTTCGGCCTGGTTGATGGTGTTGGTGTAGACGATGACGCGCCAGGGGCCGGTGTCCAACGCGTTCGTCTCCGCCTCATGCACGCGCTGAACGTGTTTTTCAGAGGCGCTGCGGTGGGCGATCAGGTCCGCGATAGTGCCGAGCTTGAGGTTGTGGAGCTGGGCGTAGGCGATCAGGTCCGGCAGGCGGGCCATGGTGCCGTCCGCGTTCATGATTTCGCAGATGACGCCTGCGGGGATCAGCCCGGCCATGCGGGCGATGTCCACCGCGGCCTCAGTGTGGCCCGCGCGGACCAGCGTGCCGCCTGGGCGGGCGGCGAGCGGGAAGACATGGCCGGGGGAGACGAGATCGCGCGGCGTGGCATTGGGGGAGATGGCGGTGGCGATGGTGTGGGCGCGGTCCTTGGCGGTGACGCCATGGGTGATGCCGTCGCGCGCTTCGATGCTGACGGTGAAGGCGGTCTGGTGGCGCTGCTGGTTAGCCACCGCCATCATCGGCAGCTCCAGCCGGGCGACCTGCTCGGGGGGCAAAGAGAGGCAGATCAAGCCGCGCGCGTAGCGCATCATGAACGCCAGGGCCTGCGGCGTCGCGAACTCGGCGGGAATAATCAGGTCGCCCTCGTTCTCGCGGTCCTCGTCATCCACCAGGATGAACATGCGGCCGGCCCGGGCCTCGGCCACCAGCTCGTCGGTGGTGCTGATGGCGTCGTGGAGGCTGTGGCGCGGCAGGGTGGCGGTGTTCATGCGGTCTCCGTCAGGCGGGCCACGTAGCGGGCCAGCATGTCGATCTCGATGTGGACCGCGTCACCCGGGATGCGCAAGCCGAGCGTGGTGTGCTCTGCCGTGTGCGGGATGATGTTGACGCCGAATTCCTGGCTGGCGACCTGGTTGACGGTGAGCGAGATTCCGTCGATGGCGACGGAGCCCTTTTCCGCGATGAAGCGGTGCAGCGGCGCGGGCACGCGGACGACGATGCGAAGCGAGCCGTCCTCGGGCGTGACGGAGACGATGTGGCCCAGCCCGTCTACGTGGCCGCTGACCAGATGGCCGCCGAGTTCGTCGCCCATGCGGAGCGCGCGTTCCAGGTTGATGCGTGTGCCGGACGCCCAGGCGCCGAGGGTGGTTCGGGCGACGCTTTCCGCGGAGACGTCCACCGCGAACCAGTCCGGGCCGAGGGCGGTGGCGGTGAGGCAGCAGCCGGAGCAGGCGATGGAGGCGCCGATGGCGGTGCCGCCCTGGGCCGCGAGAAACTCCGGCGGGGTGGCAATGATGGCGCGCATGTCCTGGCCGGCGCTGCGGGTGATGTCGCGGATTGTGCCAAGGGCGGAGATGATGCCGGTGAACAAAGCTAAGGGGTCCTTGTCAGCACGGTCATGACGTCCGGCCCCAGGCCGCGTGGCGGCAGCATCGGCGTGAAGCGGGGCATGGCGGCGAGCGCCTCTACGCCGAGGCCAGCGAGCGCGGGGATGCCGTCCGCGCCCATCACGCCGGGAGCATGGAACCAGGCGATGCGGTCCACCAGGTCGGCGCGGAGCAGGGCGGCGGCAAGGCGGGCGCCCCCCTCGGCCAGGATGCGGGTGAGGCCGCGTGTCCCCAAGGCGCGCAAGGCGCTGGGCAGGTCGATGCCAGGATCGCCTGTCTGTGTGGCGGCGGCGGCCGGAACCAGAATGCAACGAGCGCCAGCTTCGGCCAGGCGTTGGGCGCGGGAGGGAATGATTTCGCCAAGCTTGAAGTCGGCCGGGTTGGTGTCCTCCGGCAAGCTATCCGTATGGTAGAGTATCCAGCTGGGGTTCTGGTGCGCGGTGGCGATTATTCGCGCCGACAGGCTCGTGCGCAGCCTGCTGTCGGCGACAATGCGAATGGTGGGGCGGTGAGCGAAGCCCGGGATACGACAGGAGAGATCGGGATCGTCCTTCGCCAAGGTGTCTGCGCCGACGAGCACGGCATCGTGCTGGCCGCGCAAAGCGTGCACCGCCTGGCGGGCGGCCGGGCCGGTGATCCAGCGGCTCTCGCCCGTACGCGTGGCAATGCGGCCGTCCAGTGTGGTGGCCAGTTTCAGCGTGACCAATGGTCGGCTCTCACGCACCCGGGTGAAGAATCCTGCAAGCGTCTCAGTTGCTTCGGCCTCCAGAAAGCCCGTCTGTACGTCGATGCCAGCAGCACGCAGGCGCGAGAGGCCGGCGCCGTTCACCCGCGGGTCCGGATCACCGGCAGCCACCACCACCCTGGCGATCCCCGCTTCAGCCAGCGCCTCCGCGCAAGGTGGCGTGTGCCCATGATGGCTGCATGGCTCCAGTGTGACATACGCCGTCGCTCCCCTCGCTGCCTGGCCGGCCATGGCGAGGGCCTGGGTCTCCGCATGCGGCCGGCCGCGCAGGCCGGTGCGGCCACGCCCGACGATCGTTCCCCCCTGTACGATGACACAGCCGACCGAGGGGTTGGGCCAGGTGGCGCCCAGACCGCGTGTGGCAAGCGCCATGGCCGCGCGCATGAAGGTCAGGTCGTTCATTCAGATGCGGGCATCACGCAGGGGACGGATCGTCAAGGGATCCAAGAAAGGCCTCGAAATCCTTCGCCTCGCGGAAATCTCGGTAGACGCTTGCGAACCGCACATAAGCGACCTCGTCGATCTCCTTGAGTGTATCCATGACGCGCTCGCCGATCTGCGCGCTTGGGATGTCGGTCTCCCCCGAGGCTTCCAAGCCACGCACGATGGAGCTGACCACACGTTCGATACGGTCTTCCTGCACAGGTCGCTTGCGCAGAGCGATTGTGATGGACCGGGCAAGCTTTTCGCGGTCGAACGGCACACGGCGGCCGTCTGACTTCAACACGAACAAGTCTCGGAGTTGGACGCGCTCAACGGTGGTGAAGCGTTGCCCGCAGCTCGGGCAAGACCGCCGGCGGCGAATGGCCGCGCCATCTTCAGCCGGGCGGCTGTCTTTCACCTGGGTGTCGTCGTGGCCGCAAAAGGGACAGCGCATGCAAGTTAGATAGAGGCGCCGCGGCCGGATTGCACACCCGGCTATCGAATGAAGGAGGGGAAGCCGCTCCGCGTGGACCGGCTTCCTTCATCAATCAGGCGCGCTTCGTACGGCGAAGAGAAAAGAGGCCGGCCAAACCGATGGCGAAGACGGCCCAGCTCACGGGTTCCGGGACGCCAACTTGCAGAATGGAGGGCGTGCCGTTTTCGCGCGCATAGCGCAAGACGACATCTCCGGTTTTTGTGATGTCGACCACGTCGTTGGTGGCTGTTGTGGGTCCGGACACGGATGTTCCGACCTGAGTTCCACCCTCGAAGACGCTAATCCCGTCATCATGGAACACGCTCAGGATCGTGCCGGCGGCCAGCGTCCCAAGGTCAAACGTGTAGTAGGAGCCATACGCAAAGCCGCTGGCGCTGCCGCTGGAAGCGAGAAAGCTGGTGAGACTCGCATAGTTGGCGACCTGCTGACCGCCATAGGTGACGGCGCCACTGCCAGAATATTTGGCAATGTTGGAAGTGCTGAAGCCGAACGCGCTGTTCAAATCACCCGTTGTTCCAGGTCCATTTTGGGAGCTGGTGTTGTCGAAGTTAAGCGGTCCCGTATAGCTGAACGTCGCAGCCGCGTTGCCTGGGCCAGTGAACGGATTCCCGGCTGCGGTGTCAAAGCCTTGCCCATTCGTGACCCCTTCGCTGACGGTCACGTTGTAGGTCCCGGCGTGTGCCGTAGTGCCGGCTGCTATCGCAACCATAACCGCCACTGCGTGCGTTGCCGCGCGCGTCTTCGATGCGAACATTTTTTGAAAGGCCTCTCTAGGTATATTGAAGTATAGTTTGAACCTTGGTCTGACCGACCTCAGGCGCGGCAGGGCGGCGCATACAACGCACGACATTAGCCAGACATCGCACAGCATCCCGCCAAATAATGAACGTGCTTTCTAATTACTGATATTTATTATTTTAAAACAGCGCGATCATTTCACAACTTTGTGAACCACTAGTTCATTGAAAAGACTGAGTTTGGAAAGGAAATATAAATTTTTTGACTAATACCGAACAGCAGCAACCATTCTATACAACCTGCAGGATAAGGAAGCCCCGCAGAGAAACTTACTCAAGTGACTTATCTATTATAAAATACGCATTTACTATTATAGATTCTCGCGCACATGAATAAAATTGTGGACTGCCAAGATCAGAGTAGTGCCGGGTTATATCCTGTATGCAATGTTGCAATCATACCGCGAGCTTCGGCGGCATCTACACACGTGCTGCGGGTAAGCTTGTGCTTGATTTTCAAGATCCGTGGCTTGTCACGACCAAACGGAGCGAGGATATGGCAAGCGCACGACACAGTAAGGGCCGCCTCGTAGAGCATCATCTGCTCGACCGGGTTACCCATTGGACTAAGATGCTCGCCAAAACAAAAATAGGGCATTTTCCATGCGCCCTTT
>CAZZYR010000155.1:5782-5999 GCA_964658235.1 uncultured Acetobacteraceae bacterium
CCCCGAAAATCCTCTATCCCCGATAGATCGGGAACCGCGCACATAGCTCCAGCACGCGGGCGCCAACGACACGCTCCGCCGCAGCATTGGTGCCGTCGGGACTGGTAGCTAGGCCGTCTACGAGCTCGGCGATCATGAGTCCAACCTGGCGGAACTCCTCGGTGCCAAAGCCGCGGGTAGTGGCTGCTGGGCTGCCCAGCCGGATGCCACTGGTGAT
>CAZZYR010000156.1:0-5991 GCA_964658235.1 uncultured Acetobacteraceae bacterium
GCATTTCGGCCGCCAACGGCATGCCCAGACCCGCATAGGGATCCCACCAGGGCAGGGAAAAGCTGAGCCAATCCTCCGCCGCCAGATGCCCCAGCGCCTGCAATGTCAGCCCGGCGTTGCCGTCGATGAAGCACTGTCCGGGCAGTATCGGCACAGGCGGCGGTGCCAGGCGCAGCCCGGTGAAGCCGGCCATCGGGTTGCAATCGTGTGGCAGCAGCAGTTCCGGCAAATGCGACAGCAGCGGCAGCAGCAGGAGTACGACGATGGCGAAGATGCGCGGCCGCATCTACGAACGTCCGGCCGCCGGGCGCGCGGCACCCGCCAGTCGCGCGCCATAGCCGCGCATCGGCCGCTCGATCAGGCGATGGGTGGCCTCCGCCGCGATGGCCAGCAGTGGCAGCCCGATCAGCACGCTCTGGCGCTCCAAATGGATGGTGCCAAGCCCCAAAGTGGCGGCGCACCAGCGTGACAGCGCGGCGGCGCATTGGAACACCGGCATGTGACACAAATACAGCGCATAGGAGCGGCTGCCGAGCCACAGCACCGGCTTGTGCAAATGGCCCGCGCGGAAGATGTCCCTGTCAGCGCTGGCCAGCCACACGGGCACCGCCGCCACCGCCGCCAGGGCGCCCAGCCGGAACGGCGGGGATTGTTCGAAGGCAGGCGAGATCTGGGTCATGCCCGCCAGTGCCAGCGCCAGGATGGCAAAACCGCCGAGTGGCACTGCGGCCACCCGCGCCGCGGCGGACGCCCCGAGACGCAGCAGCGCCGGCGAGGCGGCGATCAGCACGCCCCACAGAAGTCCGTCCGTACGAAGGAAGAAATAGATCCGCCCATGCGGCAGCGGTAACTGGATCAGCAGCAGAACAATCGCCGCGGCCACAAGACATCGCCCGGCCAGCAGTATCACCGGCGGCAGCATAACGTAAAACTGTTCCTCCAGCGACAAGCTCCAATACGGAAAGCTCGCGCCGTAGGCCTTGCCGAAGCCATTCAGCCCGAAGCGCAGATCGGCGAAGGCGAATACTCCTGCCAGCGCGCCCCAGAAATTCAACGTCAGAGTTCCCATGAATGGCGGATCACGGAAGATCAAGCTGCCGACTAGGATAAACGCCAGCCAGAACCACGCGGCCGGCCAAAGGCGGAACGCGCGCCGTATCCAGAACCGGCGCAAGATGGCCATCGGCTGCGCCGCACCGGCCAGTGCCGGCGCCAGCCCGCGCGTGATGACGAAGCCGGATACCACAAAGAACAGATCCACGCCGCACCAAAGCGGGGCATGGCCGAGCAGCCAGCCCAGCCAGGGCACATTGAACACCAGGTTCCAGACACTGTGTTCCACCAGCACGCAGACGACGGCCAGAGCACGCAGTGCTTCGATGTCATCGATGCGGTGGCGTGCCTGGCTCACGCCGGCTTGCTGGCCACGATCACCTGGTTCTTCGGCATGAAGCGGTCCATCAGATGCTTGATGCGCAGCCCGTCCTTGCTCTCCAACACGCCTGACCAGGTGCGCGCCCAGTTGTCCAGGATGGGGTGGTGCGCGCCGCCGGTGAAATCCACCTCGCAGGTCCAGAACAGCAGCCACCACACCGCCCAGAAGAACCCGTAATAGCTGCGCCGCTCGATGGTCAACCCGGCATCGCGCACCAGCGCATCGAACGCATCGCGTTCGAAGATGCGGATGTGGTTGGGTTTCTCGAAATACATCGGCGGCGCCAAATGGGTCTGCAAACGCTCTTGCACCACGTCCGGCACGGTCAGCAGGTAGCGCGCGCCGGGTTTGCCCACCCGCACCAGCTCCGCCATGAAGGCGGTCGGATCGTCCACGTGCTCCAGCACCTCCATGCAAATCACGCGCGTGACGCTCGCATCCGGCAGCGGCAGCGGATTGCCGTCCGTGACATGGGTCTGCACGCTCTGTGCCGCCGAGCCGGCAATCCAGGCGCGCGCGCGTTCTATGCGGTCCGCGTCGATATCGGCGAGGATGACGTGCGGGCCCATCTTGGCGCAGAAATTCAACGCGCCGCCATCGCCGCAGCCCACATCGATGACGGTGTCCTCCGGACCTACCCGGAAATCGGCGAAAAGTTCGCCCTCCGGCTCGTTATACCAGCCGCCGAGCATCACATCGTGCAGGCCGAGCATGTTGGAATCGACCGGGCCGCCCATCCCCGCCAGCGCGGCCTGCGCGGAGGGGTCATGCTCCGCCAGCACCTTCAACTGCGCCATGATGGCGGCGACTTCAGGCGACATGGGCTGAATTTCCTCCGATTAGATGGCGCGCCGCGAACCCGTCTGCAAATGCCGCGCCGATCCGGCGGCACGGTTGTTCCACCCACCGGAAGTTCGCCTCCGCCAGCACGAGCATGAGCGGTGCCGCCGTCAGCAACTGCACGTAGTCGCCGGCGCCACCCAGGCGAAACCAGATTTCACGCGCGGCGAAGATGGCCGGTATGTGGATCAGATACAGCGCATAAGACCGCGCACCCACCCAGGCAAGGCAGCGGCGCAGCGCGCCGCTGCCGATCAGCAGTCCGCTGTCCTGCGCTGCCAGAAACACTAGTGCCGTGCTGATGAGCGCAATCGCGCCGACGCGGAAACGAAAGAACGTCCACGCCTCCGTGCCCAGCACGCCAAGTGCTGCCAGCAGGCAAAGCACAGGAACCATCATCAGCTTGGGTGGCAGCTTTCTGATCGCCAGGCTCGCCGGCCGCCATATCGAGGCAGGCGCCATTGCGAGCAATACGCCCAGCGCGATTGCATCGGTGCGGAAAAACATGCTCCCAATGCCGCGCACATACGGAAGTTGCGCGGCCACCACGGCCAGGAGCACGGCCGGCAGAAAACGACCGGTGACAACTGCCGCGAGCGGCAGCAAGAGATAAAACTGTTCTTCTAGCGACAGGCTCCACCAGGCGAAGGACGCGCCGTAATCGAAGCGCATAAAGGCGTCGGTAGCGCGAAAATTTGCCACGTTGAAGATGCCGCAGATGGTGGCCCAGATGTTTGCCTGGACCGGCAAGAAAAACCCGCCGCGGTTAAAGGCAATGCTGGCGAGCAGGATGATGCCGAGCCATAGCCAGGCGGATGGCCACAGGCGCGCGGCGCGCCGTATCCAAAATCCGCCGATCACGGCGCGCTTCTCAGACCAGGTTCGGCAGCGCGCCAGCGCCGGCAGGAGCGCGCGAGCGATAACAAATCCGGAAATAGCGAAGAACAGATCGACGCCGGTCCAGTAATCGAGATGCGCCTGCATCCAGTCCAGAACGCGATGCTTCTGCACGAATAGGTTTCCGTACATGTGATGCAGGATCACGCCAAGCACCGCGAACCCTCGCAGCGCCTGGATTTCCACCAGCCAGGCGCCATGCCGGCGCTCAGGCTGCATCGGCGGCCCGCGTGCTTGGGATCAGACCAAGATGGTCGAACACCTCTGCCAGTCGCCCAGCCACCACATCGTCCGCGCAAAACGCGGCCAGCGCGTCCGTCGCCGCGCGGGACATGGCGGCATAGCGATCCGGATCGTTGCGCGCGATGCGGAAACTGTCCTCGTAAGCGCGGACCAGGCTGGGAAAGCGGGTGTTGTTGCGGTGCGTGCGAACCGCCTCGCGCGGGTCGTGCGGCCACGCCGCGGGATGGATGAAGGTGTCAACGATGAAGGCATTATCTGCCGAAATGTAATCCAGCATGGCGGTGTGCAGCGGGCTGATGGCGGGGCGGCCAGCCGACATGAACTCCATCAGCGGCAGGCACTGGCCCTCGTTCGTGGACGCATTGATGGTGTAGCTCGTCAGCCGGAGAATCGATTCATACTCGTCGTCCGGCAGCATGCCGTGCACATAGATTACGCGGCATTCGAACGGCCCCAATTTGGCAAGGTCCGACAGCAGCGGCAGCAGGCCGCGCACCGGATCGTAATGCGTCGCCTTCATGATCAGCGTGGCATCCGGCTGATGCCGGAACGCCCAGATGAAGGCGGAGAGCAGATCCGTCCAGTTCTTGCGGCCATCGACGGGGTTGAAGATTGCCGTATAGATCACGCCAGCCAGCGTCACCTCCTTCGGCGGATGGCCGGGCTGCGCGGCGTGGGCGGCTAGCGCGCGCAAATCCTCGATCCCGTCCCGGTGCGCGCGCTGCATGGAGAACGGGGCCAAATCCACCTGTCGGGAATCCAGGACGATGCCTGACAGTCGCAGCGTCTCGGCCGCCTGCCAGCCGCGCGCCGTGGCGGCGTGATGCGCGTGCTGCGCATGCACGGGCGCGGGAATGCTCCAGATCGGATACGAGGCACCCATCCGGCCCCTGACGACATCCCGGCTGAAGCGGCTATGCGTGATGGCAATGCCGGTGTCTTCCAGCACCACGGTCCAATCCTGCCGCTTGTCATCGCCCCAGACCTCATCCGGGATGGAATCGAACTCCCAGGCGAACACCGGCACGGTTGGGCAGGTCAGGCCAAGCGTGGTCTTGTGCGGCGGCTCAAAGCTGAAGAACACGCAGGGCACGCCACGCGCCTGCGCGGTGCGCTGGATGGTTTCCACCTCCCGCGACGGGTCGGTGACCGCGACGACGATTCCGAAACGTTCAAGCATCGGCCAGAAGGCGCGCCGGACAAACCAGTAGCTGTATTCGGGGGCGCCCAGGGAGCCGTCGATGGAGACGGCATCGTAGGTTGAGTGGACCATGATGATCATGCCGCCATCGCGCCGGTGGGGGCAGCCTCCTCGGCGCGCAGGCACAGGATGTCCTCGATCGCCGCGATCACCGTTTCGTCGCCGCAATACATTCGCATCGTGGCTGCGGCGGCCTGCCCCATGGCGAGATAGCGGCCGGGATCATCCTTCGCGATCCTGTAGGCCGTCTCGAAAGCTTTGCGCAGGCTTGACCAGTCCATGCGGTAGCGTGAGGCCAGGAGGTCGTTGCGAGGGTTGTGCGGCCAGCTGCAATATTCCACGTCGCCATCCACGATCACCGCATTGTCCGCCGTGATGTAATCGGCCATGGCGGTGTGCGCCGGCGCGATGGCCGGACGGCCGCCGGACATGAATTCCACCAGTGGCAGGCACTGGCCTTCCGCCAGGGACGCGTTGGTGACGAAATGCGTGGCTCCGATCAAGCGCTGATAATTGCCGTCATCCAGATAGCCGTGCAGCACAACGACACGGCAGGCGAAGTCCGGCAGGCGCGAGATCACGTCGTGGAATTCCCACCACCAGAACGCCGCGTCCGCGCCGATCATCTTGAAAACCAGCGTGGCATCCGGCGTGGCGCGGAACGCGAATACGAAGGCGGAGAGGATATCCTGCCAGTTCTTGCGGCCGTCCTTCGGTGCCAGCACGGCGGTGAAGACGATGCCGTCCAACGTCAGAGCCGGATCCGTGTCGGCCTGCGGGGATTCCGCGGGCATCGAATTCGGCTGGAAAATGGCGAGCGATGGTTCCGGCAACGGCGGCAGATCCGGTGCCGGATGCCAGCGCGGGGCCAGTGCAGCGGCCGGCAGCGCTGCGACGGGTGCGTCCAGCGTGGGTTCCGGCGATGTGGGTTCTAAAGCCGCGACATCCGGCGGCGGCAGTGTCGCTGCGGCTGGCTTATCCAAGGGAAGCGGCGGGGGGACAGCAGCAGTCTGGCCGAGTGGCGCAGGCGCTGGGCGCAGCCCGGCGCGAACCTGCCAGGCGAGCCGGCCGGCGGCGCTCATCCCCTTGGCGACAGGGGCAGGCAGGCCGTCCCGGACAACATCCCTGTACCATGTCAGCGCCATGCGCCGGGTCTGGCCGGCACGGTGACGCAGCGTTTTGGGCCGCGCGGCCTCCTCCCGCCGGCGGTCCGCCGCGCGTGCCATTTCCAGGGCCTCGGCATCGGCCCAGGCATCCGCCTGGGCTTGTGTCCTTGCGTCCGCCTCGGCTGCCGCTTGGGCCACCGCCGCAGCGTCCGCCTCGGCCTTGGCTGCGTCCAGGGCAATGCGGCGTGCCGCCGCCTCGGCTGCCACCG
>CAZZYR010000157.1:0-5938 GCA_964658235.1 uncultured Acetobacteraceae bacterium
TTGTCAGTGCTGTCGCGCACTCAAATAGATAAAAGTTTTTCGCTTCTTTTTTTCAAAAAAGAAGGCCTTCCCTTACCCCTGACTTTTCGGCGTCCGCACCACCAGCCCATCCAGCGCATCCGTGATCGTCACCTGACACGATAGCCGCGACCCCGGCTCCGGATCGGCCACCATCTCCAGCGTGTCCGCCTCCATGGCCGCCGGCGCCGGCAGCTTGTCCACCCATGCCGGATCCACGATCACATGGCACGTGGCGCACGCGCACGCCCCGCCGCATTCCGCATCGATCCCGTCCACCCCGTTCATCACCGCGGCCCGCATCACGGACATCCCCGCGGCCGCATCCACTGTCGTGGCGACGCCGGCATGGGAAATATAGGTGATCGACGGCATTGGGCACGCTCCTGCAAACAGATCCGTCCTGCGTGCCACACCCCCGACGTGTCAAGCCGCCCCCATCTTGGAATTTCGCCGCGAACGGGTCACATGCGGCCTATGGACACCCTCGCCGACAAACTGCCCGCTTTCGATCCCGCAACTTTCGACAAGCGCGCCTTCCGCCGCGCCCTCGGCAGCTTCGTCACCGGCGTCACCATCGTCACCACCGTGGACGAAGCCGGCGCCCCCGCGGGCCTCACCGCGAACAGCTTCAACTCCGTCTCCCTGGACCCGCCGCTCGTCCTCTGGAGCCTCGCACTCGACAGCACAAATCTCGCCGCCTTCCGCCAATCCTCCTGGTGGGCGGTCCACATCCTCGCCGCCGGCCAGGACGCGCTCTCCAACCAGTTCGCCCGCCGCGACGGTGACAAATTCGCCGGCGTCCCCACCACGCCCGGCCCCGGCGGTATCCCCCTGCTGGACGGCTGCGCCGCCCGCTTCATCTGCCGCAGCGCCTTCGAATACGAAGGCGGCGACCACGCCATCTTCCTCGGTGCCGTGGAACGGTTCGACCACACGCCACGCACCCCCCTGATCTACCACCAGGGCAGCTATGGCGGCGTATTCCCTGCCCCCGCCAGCCCGCGGGCCCTGGATCATCTCGGTCCGGAGGGCCGCCAAGCCGCCGAAACCCTTCTCGCCCTCGCCGAAGGCACCCTCACCACCCACGAACGCGCCGCCCTCACGCACCTGATCGGCCAACTGGCATAGCACCGCCGGCCCGCACGCCATACGGACCGCATCACCTCCCGCCCCAACAGCCGAATTCCTGACGATCTACCCCAGCGGGGACATCGTGCATTGCGACACCAAGATCACCGGGAGGCCAGCGAAGCCCTGACCAATCTGCCTCTGCGAAACAGATGGCGAACTCTGTTTTTCAAGGTAGTGTCAAATTCCCCAGCCACCCTCCGCCAGACGCCGGACGAATGATCAGTCCCGATCCGGCGCCCCCAATGGGAAATACCCCCGATACGGCCGCGCCTCTTCCACAGCCCGCGCGAAGGACGGCCGCGCCAGCAACCGCGCCCGATACGCCCGCAGGCGCGGATAGTCCTCCCCGATCCGGTGCACCCAGTCCGCATAGAACAATGCGGGCGCCGCCGCGCAATCCGCCATGGTGAACCGCTCGCCCGCCGCCCAAACGCGGCCGGCCAGCACCCCCTCCAGCCACGCATACGCGGTCTCCAGCCCCTTCGCCGCGTCCGCCTGCGCCGCCTCCTGCCGCGCGCCCTGATGATGCACCGCCTCCAGCACCGGCTTCTGCATCTCCGCCATCACATACATGTCGAAAAACCGGTCCAGAAACCGAACTTCCAAGGCTGACTCAGCCGTGTCCGGCAGCAGCCGGATCGGCCCCGGATGATGAATCTGCAGATGCTCGATGATGATGCTGGACTCCGCCACCGTCCGTCCATCATCCACCAGCACCGGAAACCGCCCCAGCGGCCACAGCGCCGCGCGCTCCTCCGCCGCACCCGCCTCCTCCAAATGCCGATACGTGAAAGGAATATCATTCTCCCAAAGCGCCATCAGCACCTTCTGGCAATAGGACGAGAACGGATGCGCATACAACGTCAACGCCATTTTGTGTCCGCCTTCACCAGCCTACTCAAACGTTGCGAACCTGATACCATCCCGCCATCGGAGAACCGCCGCATGATAAAAACCGTCCCCGCCGCCATCGCCATCACCGCGCTCGGCCTCGCCCCCTCCGCCCAAGCCGCGCCCCTCACCATCACCACCACCTCCTGTCCCGGCGGCACCCAGGGCAAACCCTATGCCGGCTGCACCCTTGCCGCCACCGGTGGCGCGCCACCCTACACATTCTCGCTCGACCGCAACCCGTCCTATCCGCCGCTGCCGGAAGGCCTCGCCCTCTCCCAAGCCGGCCTCGTCCACGGCCCGCGTATCGGCGGCCAGGGCAATTACGCCCCGCGCATCATCGTGACGGACAGCAGCGGCGCCCACGCCGGCGCCAAGATCGCCTTCCCCATCGCCGGCAACAACATCTTCCTCGCCCGCATCTTCCCGCCCAATTCTATCTTCCACCATCGCGTGGACGCCGCCACCACCGGCCTGCCAGTGGATACGTCACCGGCCGCGCCAATCTTTTCCGGGTATCAGACCGCCACGGTGAAGCCGTTTTTCGGCAACGCGTCCAACGGCCCGTTCCCCAACGGCATTCCCGCGCTCTCCGTCCCCGCCACCCAGCCCCTCGTCCCCGTCGCCACCACGGTCTACCAATCCTACTTCACCACCGGCCCCATCCCCCCCAACGCCCCGCCCGAGGGCACGCGCCGCGCCATCAACGGGGACCGCCACGTCCTGATCTATCGCGCCGCCGGCGCCGCCCTGCATCCCGCCCTCTACGAGATGTGGCAAGGCATGTTGCTGCACGGATCCCCGCCTGGCTCATGGACTGACTCGTCTAACGCCCTCTGGCCCAACGTCGCCGGCAACGCGCTCACCCCGCAAGGCGGCGGCACATCGGACGCCGCCGGCCTCCCCGTCGCCCCATTGCTCGCCAACGCGGACGAAGTCATCGGCGCCGGCACCCCCGCCGCCCCCAGCGGCGCCATCCATCACCCCATCCGCTTCACCCTGAACCACATGCTGAATTACTGGGTCTGGCCCGCCACGCAGACCGCCGGCGTCGGCAGCTGCACCGCCGCCTCCGGCCCCATCCCGACCGAATCGCAAATCTCCCAGGCCATGCCACCCACAAGCTGCACCATGACCAACCCCGCCGGCGAGATCTACCGCCTTCGCGCCGACACCCAAACCCCCGCCTGCGCCGCCACCAGCCCGCAAGCCGCCATCATCATCACCGCCTTCCGCAACTACGGCATCATCCTCGCCGACAACGGCCAAAGCGGCGGCCTCATCGGAACCCCGGACGCCCGCTGGAACGATGCCGACCTGTCCTGCCTCACCAGCCTGACACTTGGCGACTTCGAACCCGTCAACGTCTCAAGCCTGATCGTCAGCAACGGCAGCGGCGCCACCGCACGATAACACCATGGCGTCAGGCCGCCATGGGCGCGCTGCGCTTGTGGCCCTTCACGTCATACCGGTCCAGCATCATCACCTTGTCCCACACCGCGATGAAATCCCGCACGAAGCGCGGATGCCCGTCGCTGCCCGCATACACATCCACAACGGCGCGCAGTTGGGAGTTCGACCCGAACACAAGGTCATTGCGCGTCGCCGTGAATTTCGTCTCTCCGGTCTCGCGCGTCTTGAGGGTAAACGTCATCGCCCCCTCGTCAGCCTTTTCCCAGACCAGGTCGGTATCCGTCAGATTGACGAAAAAATCGTTCGTCAGCACGCCCACCTTGTCCGTGAACACGCCGTGATCCGATCCATCATGATTGGCGTTCAGCACGCGCAGTCCACCCGTCAGAACGGTCCACTCCGGCGCCGTCAGCTTCATCAGATTCGCCTTATCCAGGAACAACTCCTCGGGTGCCACACCCCGTGACACCGCCGTGAACTCGTCGCCCACGTAGTTGCGGAACCCGTCGACAACCGGCTTCAACCAGGTGAACATCTCGATGTCCGTGAGCTGCTGCGTGGTATCGACGCGGCCCGGCATAAACGGAACCTTGATGTCCATGCCAGCATCCTTGGCGGCCTTCTCCACGGCCGCGCAGCCGCCGAGTACGATCAGATCGGCCAGCGACATCTTCTTCCCGGCTGCCTGCGTGCCGTTGAAATCCGCCATCAGCCGGCGCAGCGTTTCAATCACCGGCGCGGCCCGCCGGTTGACCGCCCAATCCTTCTGGGGTGCCAGCGCCAGCCGCCCGCCATTCGCGCCGCCGCGCTTGTCGCTGTCGCGATAGGTCGCAGCCGCGGAGAACGCCGTGAAGACCAAGTCGGACACGGAGATGCCCGTTGCCAGAATGGCCTGTTTCAGGCTGGCGATTTCGCTGTCGCCCACAAGCTGGTAGTCACGGTCGGGAAGCGGATCCTGCCACAGCAGGTCATCCTCGATCGTCACCTCCGGGCCAAGATACCGAAACTTGGGTCCCATGTCGCGGTGGGTAAGCTTATACCACGCCTTGGAGAACGCCTGCGTGAAGGCATCGAAATCCGTCAGGAACTTCTCGCAAACCCTGCGATACTCGGGATCCACCTTCAAGGCGATGTCGCTCGTCATCATCATCAGGGGATGCATCCGCCCCGGCACATGCGCGTCGGGCGTCTTCGGTGCATTCGGGTCGGTCGGCGTCCATTGCAGCGCCCCGGCCGGGCTCCTGGTCTGCGTCCACTCGAACTTGAACAGATTTTCCAGATAGCTGTTGTCCCACTGCGTCGGGTCCGGCGTCCAGCTCCCCTCGATCCCGTTGGTCATCGTGAACTGCGCGAAACCGGGGCCCTTCGGATTGTGCCAGCCCAGCCCCATGGCTTCCATCGGCGCGATTTCCGGCGGCGGGCCCACCTCCTTCGCCGGCACCATGCCATGGCTCTTGCCGAAGGCATGGCCACCCGCGATCAACGCAACCGTCTCCTCGTCATTCATCGCCATGCGCGTGAACGTTGTCCGGATGTCACGCGCCGACCCCATCGGATCGCCATTCGCGTAAGGCCCCTCGGGATTGACGTAGATCAGCGCCTGATGCGAAGCGGCAAGCGGATTTTCCAAATCATAATCGGCATCGCCGTTCTGGCCGCGCCACCTCTTGTCACGCGTCACCATGCTATCGAAGCTGCTGACGTCCTTCGGATTCCAGATTTCCGGACCCCAATAGGTGGCGTTGTCCGCCTCCCACGCGTCCAGCCGCCCGCCGCCAAAACCATATGTCGGCAAACCCATGATCTCGAGCGCGCAGTTGCCCGTCAGCACCATCAAGTCCCCCCAGGAGAGACCATTGCCGTATTTGTGCTTGATAGGTTGCAGCAGCCGGCGCGACTTATCGGTATTCCCGTTATCCCACCAACTGCTGATCGGAGCGAAGCGCTGCATCGCCGTGCCCGCGCCGCCACGTCCATCCGCGATGCGGTAGGTGCCGGCCGCATGCCACGCCATACGAACCATCTGCGGCCCGTAATTCTTGTAGTCCGAAGGCCACCACGCGACGGATGACGTCAAAAACTGCTTGATGTCGGACTTCAGCGCGTCGAAATCGATCTTTGCGAATTCAGCCGCATAATCGAAGTCCGGGCCAAGTGGATCGGCTGCCAAGCCGTTCTGGTGAAGCAGTTCAACGCGCAACCGATCGGGATACCAGTTTTCCAACGTGGGCGGTGTGCCGAACGCGCCCCCTATGCGATCGCCGCCAAAAGGACATTTCCCCGCCATCTCATGCGTTTGCGTATTCGTCTTGTCGAATGGCATGTCGTTCACGGAAATCTCCTCGCGCCGTGGGCGATAGAACGCCCAGCGTTAGTGCACGGTTTCATCCGTGCTGGTCAGACATAAGCAAGCAGTTCTTTTTTGAAAAAAAGAACCAAAAAACTTTTTCTATTTGGACCCGACACGCTGCAACGTGTCGGG
>CAZZYR010000158.1:0-5933 GCA_964658235.1 uncultured Acetobacteraceae bacterium
CCCCAACCACCCCGCCGTCCCCTCGAACGAATCCCCCGCCAGTGCCAGCGGCGCCTGGCTGCCGGACGCGCCGATCACCGCCGCCATCGCCACGCCCACCAGGCTCTCCCCTACGATAAAGCCGGACGCCACCAGCACCCCGCGCCGCCTCGCCCGGTCGCCATCCGCCCGCCCCGCCAGCCGAAGGTCGATGATCCACCCCAGGATCGCCCCCATCGCCAAGGTCACGCCCACCGTCGGCGGCAAATACAGCCCTATGCCCACCGCCAGCACCGGCAGGCCGGCGCGCCCCGCGCGCTTCAGCGCCACATCGACAATGATCAGCACGATGCCGCCCGCCACGCCGATCCCCACGCTGGTCCAGTCCAGCGCATGGCCAAAAATCCCGCGCGCGATCGCCGCCATCAGCGTCGCCTGCGGTGCCGCCAGCGCCTGATTGGGATCCATCCGCGCATCCGGCATCGCGCCCGGAAACCCGTAGGCGTGATAGAGCAGGTCCAGCACCGGCGGGATCACCAGCGCCCCCACCACGCAGCCCACCACCAGCACCACCTGCTGCCGCCAGGGCGTCGCCCCCACCAGATACCCCGTCTTCAGGTCCTGCAGATTGTCGTTGGACACGGTCGCCGTCGCCAGCACCACGGACACGATGAACAGCGTCAGCGCAATCGCCGCCTGCCGCCCGTCCTCGCTCGCCAAGGCGCCCCCGCTTTGCAAAATCAACAACAGCAACAGCGACGTCAGGATCGTGGCGATGATCGCGATGCCGGAAATCGGTGAACTGGAACTCCCCACCAGCCCCGCCATGTAGCCGCACGCCGCCGCCACCGCGAAGCCGAACAGCACGGAAAACACGCACGCGAACGCCACCAGGCCCCAGATATGCCCGGCCGACCCCGTCCCCGCCAGAAACGCCGCGAACGTCACCGCCATCGCCGCCAGCGCCACGGCAAACACAATCCCGATCCAGCGCGGCGACAGATCCAGATCCGTCTGCGGCGCCCCCGCCGCCCCGGCGCCCACCCGGCTTGCCCGCAAGCTGTCCCGCACCCCTTCGATGGTCGGCCCAAGCAGTCCCGCCAGGGACCAGATCGCCGCCACCGCGATGGTGCCCGCGCCCATGAACCGCACCTGATGCGCCCACAGCCCGGTCGCATACGTCACAATGTCCGCGCCCGCCGGCGCCGGATGCAGCGTCGTCAACGCCGGCACCGCCACGCCCCACGCCAGCACCGCGCCCAGCAACATGGACAGCCCGCCGGCAATCCCCACCAAATAGCCCGCGCCCAGCAGCGCCAGCGAAAATCCCGTGGACAACCGAAACGCCGCCGGACCCACGCTTAACCACCGGCTGATGCCTTCACCCAGCACATGCAGCCCCGTCGCGGCAAAGCTCACCACCGCCGCCACGATGCCGCCGGCCGCGATGTCCAGCGCGCCCGGTTCGCCCGGCTCCACCTGGCCATGCCCCACGCGCAGGATCTCCGCGGCGGCCACGCCCTCCGGATACGGCAGCGTGGAATTCACCACCATCGCGCGCCGCAGCGGGATGGTGAACAGCACGCCCATCACGCCGCCGGCCGCGCACACCCCGGCCGCCTGCCAGAACGGAAAGCCGTGCCAATGCCCCACCATCACCAGCCCGGGCAGCACGAAAATCACGGAGGACAACGTGCCCGCGGCCGAAGCCTGCGTCTGCACCATGTTGTTTTCCAGGATATTCCCGCCGCCCAGCGCGCGCAGCACCGCCATCGAAATGACCGCTGCCGGAATGGAGCTGGCGAACGTCAGCCCCACCTTCAGGCCGAGATAGACGTTCGCGGCAGTGAACACGACGGTGATCAGCGCGCCGAGGATGAGGCCGCGCAGGGTTAGTTCACGCAACGGGAGGCTCCAAGATAAGACAGGCAAGACAAGGCCTTCTTTTTTGAAAAAAAGAAGCAAAAACTTTTATCCATGGAGTCCGCGACAGCACTGACAAAAGTTTTTTGGTTCTTTTTTTCAAAAAAAGAACTGCTTTCTTCCTCAGTCCAACGCGCGCGCCTCATCCGGCAACATGATCGGAATGCCGTCCCGGATCGGATACGCCAGCCCCGCGCTCCGGCTTATCAACTCCTCAGCGGTGCGGTCATATTCCAGCGGGCCCTTGGTGACGGGACACACCAGGATTTCGAGCAAACGGGGATCAAGGGACACGATGTCGCTCCAGGAACAGGCAGCGGCCCGGTGTCTAGTCCGCGGCGGCATACATGGCAAAGTCGCCTGCATACCGCCGTTCCAACAGCGCACGGAGCTCCTCGGTATAGAAGGCCTCGGCAGCCGGCACGCGGCCCTTCAGCGCCTTGATGTCGGCCGGCAAAGCCCGCCACGGCGTGCTCATCTGCGTGCCGTCGTCATAGCGCCGCACATGCCGGTTGCCGTTGCCCACATGCCCCGTCAGGTCGCGCTCCAGCGTGTAGCCGAACCGCATGGCCAGCAAATCGAGCGTCCGGTCCAGCTGCTCCACCCGCCCGACATGATCGAAGCGCGCCAGGTTATCGCCCACCAGCACCGCCTGCGGCATCCAGTGCTCATCCATCCGCACATCCGGCGTCACCGCCAGATACCGGACGAACTCCTCGAAGCTGATGGACCGCGCCGGATCGTCCGGGATCCCCAGCAAGGCCTGCGCGTCCCGTACCGCGCGACTGACGCGCAAGCCCAGATGCGGATTGTCCAGCGCCCGGAACAACACGAATTTGTCCAGATACGCACTCAAGATTCGCCGAAGGGGATCGCGCAGCACCACCATCCGGAAGCAATCCGGCGCCGTCATGATGTCGCGCGGCGCCTGTGCCTCCGGCGTGCCCAGCAGGAAATCATGGATGAACTTGCCGCTGGCGAGATAGGCATCACGATGCGGGCTGTTCAACACGAAGATCGTCCGCAGGATCGTGCACGCGTTCTTCGGAATGGCGAGGTAGGCCACTTTCCTGGCCGGATCCGCGAACAGATAGTTCCGATGACAGCCAATGCGAAGCCGGGCCGCCTGCCCTGTGGCGGCGCGGTGCGCGTTGATCGCCAGTTGCAAGCCCAGCTGCGGGATGTCCTCGCCCAGCGCCAGCGCCTGGTCCAGCTCGCGTCCCGCATCCTCGTGCTGGCCCAGATGGTGCAGCGCCACGCCCAGCAAGCGGCGGATCCGGCCCGGAACCTCGCCTGGCCACGCATCGCGCGCCCGTCCCAAATGGTCGGCTGCCAGTGCCCAGTCGCTGCAATACAGCGCCGCTCGCCCGATCGCCGCGTCATACGCAGCGGGCACGCTCGCCAAGGATTCCCGGCAGCCCAACAGCAGCGTCACGGCAGCGCCGCGCGCCTTCGCCTCGTCCAGCAACTCGGCTTCGGCGAGCAGGCCGTAGGGATTTGGCCGCAGCTCCCTGTGCCGGTGCGCCTCGATCGCCATCACAAACGCCGGGCGGCTGATCGATCCGCCGTCGGCCAAGACCTCCACCAGTTCACGCCCGCCGTCTTCGGCCCGACCCGTCCTGATCAGCGCCATCGCCAGGTCGCGGCGCAGCGCATGCGGCACCGGCCCCTCAGACAGGTCCCGCGCCAGACCCAGATGGTGCGCCGCCGCCGCCCAATCCCGTAGCTGCAAGGAAAGCCGGCCGAGCTTGATGTGACAGGCTTTCGGCACCGTCCGCCAACCCGCCGAATGTGCCAGCAGAAGCGCGCGGGCCGCCTCCAGATCGCCGTCGCGCTCACGCGCGCCGGCCTCGGCCAGCACATCGCCCGGCCTCCGCGCCGAAATCCGGGCGGCCGCCTGGGTCACGTCTTCCGCACCGGTTCGAAGCGGTAGGGACTGTCGCTTTCCAGGTTCGGGTCCAGCGCCAGGCGGTGCTCCAGCGGCGGAAAGGCGCGGCTGCGGCAATGCTGCCGGTCGCACAGCCGGCAGGACAGCCCGATCCCCACCGCCGCCTGCTCCAAATTCAGCCCGTCCGCATAGACGATGTCGCCCGCATGGGCCACGTCGCAGCCCATCGCCACCACATGGGTGGGCGGCGGTTCGCCCCACGCGGCCGCCGACCCTTCGATGCAGCGGGCGAAGCACAGGAACGTGGCGCCGTCCGGCAACTGAGCCACCTGCACGCGCAATGTGCCCGGCGTGGCGAAAGCCGCATGCACCACCCAGCGGGGGCAGGATCCGCCGTAACGCGCGAACGGAAAGCCGCCCGCGGAGAACCGCTTGCTGACATTGCCCGCGGGATCCAGCCGCAGGAAGAAGAACGGGATGCCGCGCGCCCCGGCCTTCTGCAGCGTGGACAGCCGGTGGCAGGCCTGCTCGAAACTGACGCACCAGCGTGCCGCCAGCGCATCCATGTCATGCCGCAGCAGCCGCGCGCTCTCCAGGAACGGGTGATACGGCATCAGCAGCGCGGCGGCCGCGTAATTCAGCAGCCCTATGCGGATCAGGCTCGCGGCTTCCGGCGTGCTGGGCGCGATGCGGGACAGCAGCGCCTCCACCATGTCGCGCGCTTCCAGCAGGATGATCTGGAACGCCATGTGGAAGCCGCGGCTTTCGCGCGGCAGCTGCTCGGACAGCGTCAGCGTGCGCGTTTCCGGCTCATACCGGCGCAGCGCGTCCTCCATGGGGCCCACGCGCACACTGACGCCATGCGTGCCGCGCAGGCGTTCCGCGATCGCGTGATTGGTCTCCGCCGGCGTCGCGTTCAGCGCGCGGGCGATGCCTTCGGCGGCGGATTCCAGCTCGGCGAAGTAATTGCCGCGTTCGTGGAAGACGTCGCGCGCCTCCTCATTGGGCAGGAGGATACGGCGGCCGGACGGCAGCGCCAGGCCGGAGGCATCCTCGCGCGCCACGCGCCAGGCGCGATAGAGCGCCAGGACGGCGCGGGCGGCGTTGGGGTTGCTGGCCACGCCCTCCAGCTCCGCGTCCGGGATGGCCTCCTGGCCGAGCTGGGGGTCCGAGAAGGCTTCGCGTAGGCCGGTTTCCAGCTCGCGTTCCTGCGTGCCGGAGAGGGCGGCAAGGTCCACGCGGAGCATTTCCGCCAGTTTTATCACCAGGCTGGCAGTGACGTTGCGCTGGTCGTGTTCGATGAGGTTGAGGTAGCTGGGCGAGATGCCGAGCTTCGCGGCGAGGGCCTGCTGTGAGGGGGACTGTTCCGTCCGCAGTCGCCTGACCGTGCGGCCAATAAGTGGTCTAGCCATGACGTCCTAATTCGTGGGGGTCTGGGGCCTCCAGGCCCCAGCGGGGTCCAGGGGCAGCGCCCCTGGCCTTTACAAGATTTACAACTTTACAGCGCTTCTCGTCGCCTGCGCGACAAGATAATAGCAAATGCTGCACCTGCGAACTATCATGTCTGGCGTCCCGGGCCGATACCCCTATCAGCTTCTGTATGTCGAGGAACCGCTTCCATGTCCCAGCCCACGCGTGCCCCTGAAGGCCTCTCCGGCGGCCTGTCCTCCATGCTGGGGCACCACACCGCCTATCAGGACCACACCGCCAAGGTCGGCAAGCTGATTGAGCGGCACGGCACCTGGGGCAGCATCAACGCCGAGTCCGTGGCGCGCATGCGGCTGCAGAACCGCTTCCTGACCGGCCTGGACGTGGCGCGCTACACGGCCGGCGTGATGCGGGCGGACATGGCGGCCTATGACGCGGACTCCTCGCAGTACACGCAGTCCCTGGGCGCCTGGCACGGGTTCATCGCGCAGCAGCAAATGATTGCGGTTAAGAAGCACTGCGGCACCACGAAGCGCCGTTACATCTATCTGTCTGGCTGGATGGTCGCCGCCCTGCGCTCCGAGTTCGGTCCGCTGCCGGACCAGTCCATGCACGAGAAAACCTCCGTGCCGAAGTTGATCGAGGAGATCTACACGTTCCTCCGCCAGGCCGATGCGCGCGAGCTGAGCGGCCTGTTCCGCGAGATCGACGCGGC
>CAZZYR010000159.1:0-5927 GCA_964658235.1 uncultured Acetobacteraceae bacterium
GTCCGGCCGTCACCGAGATCCATAGGTCCGAGCGAAGCATCCCCAATGGACGTAAACGACCAGTCTTCATCACTGAATGGTTGGAGGCGTGATGCAGCGCTAAGCGCTTCAAAACCGATCCCAAAAAGATTTCTCGGCCGGCTTGGCCTGGCGTAAAAGAGAAGGTGTTTTCTGACACCACCCGCGCGCTCGGGATAGAATAGCTTTCTGTCAACGGCAGGTTTGAAGATAGTGCATTCTGAGAGGAATTCTGGATTCGCAAACAAACCTGTCTTTGTTTCGGAAAAGTGGTCTGCGAGCATCTGTTCGTTGATGAGGGCCTTAAAGCGCATCGAATAGGTCTCTAGTACCTGAGCGTAGGTGCTGGACCATGCGTAAAAACCCGGTTCATAGTCCTGGATAAGATAGATGAATTCCTTAACAGCCATTTGTGATAAAATTGGTTTCAGCCTAAATGCGGTTGTCCAATACGTTGCCAGGAACATATCGGCTGGTCCAATTATAAGCGGGTGTTTTGGATCAAAGCTACTGCCGAACGAGATCAGTGGTCCAGCCTGTTTGCCGCCGGTCACGGACATGATGTGGCTGCGCAACTCATCGACATCGCGGCCGGTCGGCTCGGCCTCGTCAACCGCAAGCAAGCGGACAGGAACTCCCTGCTTTGCAATGCCGGATGCAACGATCAACGCGGTATTGGGGCCACCAGTAAGGTGACGCACCAATAGTCTTGGCAACAAGATGTTCAAATGCGGCTTAGTGGTTACTGCAGCATCAATCTTGATCTGCATCGGCGGCATCCATTCCAAGCCAAGAAGCTTGCGCTGATGCTTTTCCGGATAAACGAAACGGTCAAAGTTTGTTAAGTTTACTTTCGCGCCATGAATAAAAGCGCGAGAAAACTGCCCGGCCGATCCGAGCACATGTGCCACTTTCCGCTGAACAGACATTGCGAGCTTAGACCTTTAGCGAAGGTGACTTCTGCAAACGTGCCCGGCTGCACCGGGAATTACGGCGCTGGTACAGAGCGAAATGCGGCTAATTGGCGCGTCGCAACCTCCGTCTCTCTCTTGAACGGCCGACTATCATCAGTCCTGCCCGTGCCATCGAGTCGGTTTGAGGATCGAAAACCAGCGCAGCAACAACAAACGATAAACCAGCCAAGGTGGCAAGAGGCAGCCGCTCACTAAGCGCCATACTGGTATAGCGCGCTGTCGCAAAGCATATCAGAATGAGGCCCGCGCTCGGCACGGCCCGCACCAGAAGCGGCATCCAACAACCTCCCACGCGTAGCATGATGAGGCCATCCACCACCATACGAAGTGTCCATGCTACGGCGGCCCCTGAGAGTCCAAACGCGCGCACGAGGCAGAACAGAAGCAAGAGAAATGGTATTACCTCCACAGAATGGATTTTCGCGGTCAGGTCCGGGCGTCCCTGACTCTGCAGCATGCCGTAAGGCAGATAGGCAATACCGTTGGCCCAGGCACCAATGAAAAGTATTTCCGCTACCGACGTGGCTTGGCGCGCAAAATCAAGTCCAACCCAAGCCTGAAGAAACGGGCCTGCGAGCAATATAGCTGGCCCGCAGACCGCACCGAAACCAAACGACAGGCTGACGACTGCCCGGCCGGCAAGGAGGCGCGCACCCTCAGCAGTTGATTGCGACATCCGCGGGAAAAGCGTTTTGGTTAATGCGACTGAAACCACCTGGCTGCGCGTCGCAAGGTTCATCGGGACGGAGTAGTGCGCAATCGCCGCGGGCCCGAGCAGCGCCCCTATCAGCAGCTGGTCAAAGCTCTCCAGGAGCGGTGCAATGCTGCTGCTCAATGTAATCCAGGCGCCGTAGCCAAGAAGTTCGCGCACTTTCCTTTTATCAAAACCCCTTAGATCCACGGGCTTTTCAGTGTAGAACACACAGATCCAGATCAAAAATGTGGACGTGGCTCTCGCAAACAGAGCGGCGGGCAAGACCACGGACAGTGTCGGCGCGATCCAGATCGCACACATGACTGGCGCCACCTGTCCAAGGACGCCGCCAAAAGTTTGAAAGAGGTTTGAGGCAAGGAAGCGCTCCCGCGACTCCAAAGCACCTGTACCCACGCCGGAGATCAAGGCGACCGGCAGCATGCACGCGACCCATGGCATGGCGGTATTGAGTTCGCTTGCAAGCTGCGGTGTCAGATGCGCGAACCGCGCCAGAAGCACCCCAGAGGCGAAGTATAGGAGCACTCCTCCGATTGCACCAAGTGCTGCGTTCATATAGAGCGCAGTCACCAGAACCGGCGACCTCTCGACATGCGTCGCCAAGCCCAGCCTGCTCAAAGCGATTGCTGAGGCTCGCGACAAACCGAAATCCAGAAAGCCAAAGTACCCCAGCAATATCCACACGGCCGCAAGGATGCCGTATCGTGCAGTTCCTATGGTCGAGAGATATATCGGCACAGTAATGAGTGAGGCTGTGAGCGGTAGAATGGTCCCGCCCACGTTGAGTATATAGTTCGTCGTCAATGTGCGCCGGCTCAAATGAAATACTCCTGTTCCCTGAACGCCGGGCTCCGCAGATGTCGTCCAGGCCACCGGACAGACGATGACGCTCTGTCAGGATACACCGTTAGCCGAAGCGGCATGATGCTGCAACGCACACGCCGTCTTTGAAGGGGCGCCCGCCACGCGCATGCGCCTTTGTGAAGCGCGGGAAGTTTGCCGGCTTTTGTCATGGACCCGGCGTCGCACCGATTCGGGCGGCGAGGTGTTGTAATATGTCAACGTCGGCGGCTCTATCGAACTTGCGCGCGAAAAGCGCCTGGCTGGCGTTGAGATAGTCGAGGTCCCGCATTGTCAGCACCACCGGATGCGGCGCAGGCTCAACCAGCTGGATCGCCCGGCCGTAGTGGGCGGCCTGCCGATCTCTGAACGGCCCGTTCAGGAGCAGGGTCTGCATGACCAACTCATCGCTCAGCGGGCTGAAGCGCATGTACTTGTCCATCGCACGCCGGAACGGCGCCGTGCGTTGCCATTCGCAGAACGCCCTTGGCAGGATCACCCACTGCGATCCTTTGTGTTCGATACGAAATGTCAGCGGCGGCTTGCGCTGGCCGGGCAGGATCACGATTTTGACTGGCGTTTCCACAACGCGCGGCCGTCTCAGGTGCCAATCCCCAGGCGGCAAATCCGCAAAGCTTTTGGTTTCCACGTAAACGTCATCAGGGCGCCCGCGCAATGCATGACGTATGTCATCCATTGATCTAATCGGGTAACACTCGCCGCTCAGATTGATGAAGTGCGTCCAGCTTTTATCGGCGTCTAGGAGCATGTCGATCGCATCCAGCGTGATGCGTCCAAGGCTCCACCCGCCCCAATTCGTCGATCGCGGCCGCATTAGACGTATGTTGGGGCGGCCGGATACCAGTTCGCGTATCCTTGTGTATGTTCCACCACGCCCCTTAAAATTGAAAAGGCTTTTCAGGTCCACGTGGACCAGGAAAATGTCGTCCGGATTGTAGATGGCATTCAGCAGCCATTCGAACTGCGCAGGGTTCCTGTGCAGGATGATAAACCAGGCAATCATGTGGCAAACACCGTCATTCGGGCGGCTTCAGGCCCTGGAGAAGGTATGCATCAAAGCTGCCGCCTCCCGTGCGTTTGACGGTATACTCTGTCGTTTTGCCGGGGCCGGCGAGATGTACGGCGCCAATTGTATTGTAGGGCGGATAAGGCTCGCAGAGGGTGTTATCGGTGTCGTTCCACATCGGCGTGCCGCGATCGCAAATCCAGTTGTATCGAGGCGGCAGGATGGTGGTCTGGACGTTCGCGGGCGAAAAGGGCGTTCCATAAACCAGACGGTTGATGGAGAATTGATCGTGTGGGTTGAACGTGCCTGTACGATTCCATGCGGACTGGTAATGCTGGACCCATAGGTCCCAATGCGGACTATCCGCCCGCATCGCGAACAGTCCCGCGTTCAGGTGGGGACGGGAGAGGAGCCAGGCGGCGTTCAGCACTCCGTAACCAAGGATCATATGCTTGGCGAACCAGGCCAGCAGCCAAGCCTGGACAACGTACGCGCGCTCGCGTTCGTGTGCGATGGCCATGCCAGTGCTCACAGCACCCTTGCAGTAGGCATCGATAACCCACCAGCCCTGCAGCCAAACGTCTGAATCGATCCAGACATAGATGTCGCGCCCCGGAAAGTAATCGCGCAGGAACGGCCTTGCCACAAACGCGCGCTCATAAGGCTTGAGGCGCTCTGTCGGCACACCGAGATGAGTCGTTGGCTCTACGACGATAACATTGCGATCGGTCAGCCATGCGCGGTCGACATCGGTTTGGCCTACATCCAGGCAGCCGATCTCGACGCTCTTCCTTTCCTCGAACGCTTCAAGCGACCGGATGAGGCCTTGCAGCACCGGCATGACCTTGCTGTCGCCCCCGGTGATAATGATGATCTTGCGCGCAGAGTCCATCATCCGGTCAAGCTGCCGGACGTTTGGAGAATGCGCGTGACGCCCGTCCGGCGATGCGTTTTGCCAGCAGCGGCCAGGTGCTTGGATGTGCTGCGATCATCGAAGCCGCCTTTGCCAGGCTGCCAGATTCAGCCAGCGCACGTTGCGCATCCAGATAGTGGATCATCACGCCGTATTCATGTTCGCGACGGTCCAGCAGAGCACGGATGTCAGGCGCGGCGGCGGTGCCAAACTTCCGTTTGAAATGGGTATTCGTCTGCAAGGCGTTCCGGTAGTCGTATCGCCAGGTGCCTGCACCCGTTCCCGTCCAGCGGCGTGCCGATGGGCTGAAGGGAAGCGTCCATTCGTAGAGTGGTTCGTGAACAAGCCAGGCGCGGCCACCGGCCGCAAAGAACTCCATCATAAAGTAGAAGTCTTCAGCAAGCTTGGCGTCCGGATAGTAGGCCAGCGCATGCTCACGGATGAAGGACGCGCGCACCATCGGCTTGAGGATACCAAAATCGAACGTCGCCGCCGGGTTCGAATGCGCGATGAAGTCCGCAAGCCCCACCTCCCGGCCCAGGCCTTCCGCAGTGAACGCCTCACGCACGACACGGCCAGTGGCGTCATCGCTGTGATGCTGGTTGTCCGCGACAAGGTCTACGTCCTGCGCCTCTCCCGCACTCACCAGGGTCGCAAGCCGCGTGGGCAGATATCGGTCATCGGCATCGAGCACCGCAATCCATTTGCCGCGCGCCAAGGCCGACGCGTGGTTCATCGCGCGTGCCTTGCCGCCGTTGTGCGGCATTGCGACGACGTCCACGCGCGCGTCAACCGATGCGAGCGTCCTGGCGACTGCCAGGCTCGCGTCGGTCGACCCGTCATCGACAATCAACACTTGGATATTTTTGAGCGTTTGCTCCAGGACCGAGGCCACAGCCCTGCGAAGCGTCGCCTGACTGTTATAGACAGGCACGATGACCGTCACATCGGGTTCGGCCTCACCGTTCAAGACGCGTAACCTCCACCCTGTTCGCAGAAAATCATCACCATGCACACCAAACCTTCTATCAATTCAAAATCGCCCCGAGATCACGGCCGCGCGATCAGGGCTTCGTAAATGCAGGATGTTTGAATGCCGATATCGTGCCAATTTGGAATGCTTTTAGCCAGGTCCGCGACACTGTTGGCATAGGCCAATGACCGCGCACGGTCCCCTAACAAGTCTGCCATTGCCGCAGTCAGCGCCTCCACATCTCCCACCGGCACCAGCAGCCCGTGCACCCGATCCGTCAGGATTTCACTGAAGCTGCCTATAGCGGAGGCAATGATCGGCCGGCCATTGGCGATGGCGAAGGACAGCACGCCGCTCGCCTCGATTTCGCGATATGGAAACACTGCGATCGTGCCAGGGCCGAACAGGCCATCGATCGCGTCGTCAGGGACGAAATCGGGTTCGATGGACACGGCGTCCGCCACACCGAG
>CAZZYR010000160.1:0-5900 GCA_964658235.1 uncultured Acetobacteraceae bacterium
GTTGAGGCCTGGGCGGCTTCGGCGACGATCTGGCGGGCACGCGCCGTCAGGTCCGCGCGATCCCAGTCGAAGAAGACAAGGTATGTGCGGGCAGGCTCGGGCGCGGGTGCTGCAACCTGGGCCGGCGGCGGAGCCGGCGGGGGCGGCGGGGCGGGCTGGAACAGCGCGTAACGCAGACCGACGAGACCGGCGTAGTTGATGGTGTCGTTGGTGCGGAAGTTGATGCGGGTCGGCGGGCCACCATAGAAGAACTGGCCGTGGTAGTTCTGCTCCTCGGGGATCGCGGAGACGCGGCCCTCGGCGGTCAGCGCCAGGCCAGGCACCGCGTCGATGTTGTAGGCGACACCGACGATGCCCTGGGCCGCGAAGTTGCCCTGGGTGTTGGTCTCACGAATGAAGATCGGCGTGTTGCCGGCGAAGCCGGACGCACGGCCGTTCTGGAACTTCACCTGGTCGTAGCCGGCGCCAACGCCGACATACGGGACGATCGGCAGGCCGAGGTCGAAGTCATACAGGACATTCAGGTAGCCTTCGTACTGCTGCTGATCACCGGCGGCGCCGAGGCCACCGAAGGTCTTCAGCTTGTTCTGGCGATAGTCGCCCTGCAGTTCGAGGCGGAAGCCGTTGCCGAGGCCGTAGCCGACGGCGGCGGAGCCCATCACGTCTACGTCCGTCTTGATGTGGCCGTTGGTGGCGGAGCCGTAGCTGAACGCGCCGAGGGCGGGGATGTTGACCTGGTTGAGGTCCTGCCGGTCAAGGTAGGTGGCGCCAACGCCGAGGCTGATATACGGGCCGGTCACTGGCTGCGCGAGGGCTGCGGCCGGGGCCGCGAACATGGTGGCAACCAGAAGCGCATTCCTGAGCTTCATAAGAGTATCTCCTGTTTCTTTGTCTGGGCCGTTCGCAGCAAGACACCGCTTTCGGCTTCCGGGGACAACAACGCTGCATCTATGACGATGGATCGCAGGAAGCGAGCGTGGTGACGCAGGGACCTGTCCAGGTGTGGCGCAACCGACACACCACTTTAGGTGCAGCCTCTAACAATCGGACCTTGCTCACAAAACCGTGATTTCCGCATTGCAGCATACGCGCGTCTGCAACGAAGATTATCGGGTGTGGGGACGCTTCGACAGATTGCCTGATATGGCTGAGAAGATGATCAGCAATCAGGATTGCAGCGATGCCAACAGCGAAGCCTACCCTGCTTTTGACGCGCGGTTTGCCTCCATCGGTGGTCGCCCGGGCTGAACGTGACTATACATTGTGCATGCCTGGCAAGCTTGGCTTGCGCGACTGCTTGGAAACCCTGACGGACGGCACGGCGGCGCTCGTGTGCATTCCGGGGTTGCGTTTTGATGCGGCGGTGATCGCCAAGCTGCCGGCCACGCTCCGGGTGATCGGGACCTACAGTGTCGGGACGGATCACATCGACCTGGCGGCGGCGCGGGCGCGCGGGATTGCCGTGGTAAACACGCCTGGCGTGCTGTCACAGGCAACGGCAGAGTTCACCATGGCCCTGGTCCTGGCGGCGGCGCGCCGGATTGGCGAAGCGGACCGGTTGGTGCGCGCAGGCGAGTGGCACGGGTGGACACCGGTGGATTTCCTGGGCGTGTCCGTGTCCGGCAAGCGGCTGGGCATCTTTGGGATGGGGCGGATCGGCCAGAGGCTGGCTGCGATCGCGCAGCACGGCTTCGGCATGGAGGTGCATTATCACAACCGCACCCGGCTACCGGCCGCTCTGGAAGCGGGCGCAATCTTTCATGCGGACGACGCGTCCCTGCTGCGAGCGAGCCAGATCCTGTGCCTGATGGCGCCGGGCGGGGCATCGACCGATCACTGGCTGAACGCGGCGCGGTTGGCGGCGCTGCCGCGCGGCGCGATCGTGGTAAACACGGCGCGCGGCACGCTGGTGGACAATGCCGCGTTGGTGGACGCGCTGCAGAGCGGGCAGGTGGCCGCCGCTGCGTTGGATGTGTTCCCGCGGGAACCGGCTGTGCCGGACGCCTATCTGGGCCTGAAAAACGTGGTGCTGACGCCGCACATCGCCACCGCTACGCACGAGACACGTGATGCCATGGGCCATCTGGTGCTAGACGGGATCGATGCGGTGCTGGCCGGGCGAATGCCGGATAACCTCGCAAACTGAGGATCTGCGCGGACTATGAAGGCCCGGACGGCATCAGCATGGCCTGGGCCGCCTCGCGCTGGGTTTCGGCAAGCACGCGGACGGTGCCGAACGCCACACGATGATGCGGGGTGGGGCCGAATGACTCCAGAGCCCTGCGATGCGCCTGCGTGGCGTAGCCCGAATTGCTGTGCCAGCCATAGTGCGGATGCCGCAGCGCCAGGCGCGCCATCACCCTGTCCCGCACCACTTTGGCCACGATGGAGGCGGCCGCGATGGACAGGCAGAGCGCGTCCCCGCCAACAATACAGCGTATGTGGCAGGCGAGCGGCGGCTTCGTGTTGCCGTCAACAAGCGCCACGTCCGGCGGGCTGGGCAGGCGCAGCACGGCGCGGCCCATGGCCAGCATGGCGGCGTGCAGGATATTCAGCCGGGCGATTTCCGCGACGGAAGCCGACCCCACGGCGATATCCGCCGACTGGCATCGCAGCAGCGCATCATAGGCCAACAGGCGCTCGGCTTGGGTAAGTTTCTTGGAGTCATCAAGCAGATTAGCGAGCTTCCGTGGCACGCCGCGGGTAAACACGACAGCCGCCGCCATCACCGGGCCGGCGAGCGGTCCGCGGCCTGCTTCATCCACACCGGCAACCCGGCCAGTATGCTGCGACTCGTGCGCGTAATCAGGCATGCCGGTACGGTAGCGGGGACCGGCAGTATTTTGCCAGCGGAATTCTCACCGTTTCGTGAGGCGCTGCATCTGCCATCCTGGCAGCGCGCGAATTCGTGGTGTCGGCCGCAACGGCCGCCCCACTAGGAGTTCGAATCCATGAAAATCACCCGCGCGGTGTTTGCCGCCGCTTGCCTGCTGTCCAGCACCGCCGCCTTTGCGGAAAACACCGTCAATGTCGGTGGTGCGGCCATGTATCCGTCCAAGACGATCGTGGCCAATGCGGTGGAGAGCAAGGACCACACGACGCTGGTTGCCGCCGTGAAGGCTGCCGGCCTGGTTGATACGCTGAACGGCAAGGGCCCGTTCACGGTGTTCGCGCCGACGAACGAGGCGTTTGCCGCGCTGCCCGCCGGCACGGTGGACACGCTGCTGAAGCCGGAGAACAAGGCCAAGCTGACGGCCGTGCTGACCTATCACGTGGTGGCCGGCGACTACACGGCCAAGAAGCTGGCGGCGCTGATCAAGTCCGGCGGCGGCACGGCGAAGCTGAAGACGGTGCAGGGCGGCGAACTGACGCTGGCGATGAACGGCCCGCACAACATCACGGTGACGGATGGCAGCGGCGGCGTGGCCGACGTGTCCATTGTTGACGTGAACCAGTCCAACGGCGTGATTCACGTGATCGATAAGGTGCTGCTGCCAGCGGCATAAAACCAAGGAAGCAGTTCTTTTTTGAAAAAAAGAACCAAAAAACTTTTGTCAGTGCTGTCGCCGACTAAATTGATAAAAGTTTTTTGCTTCTTTTTTTCAAAAAAGAAGGCCTTCCTTACTCTTCCTCCAACTTCGCGCGCGCGGCTTGCAGAAGCTTCTGCTCGGATTCAGGCAGTTCAGGTATTTTGAGGTCCAGCCGGCCCAGTGCCTCGATCATTGCCTCGGCCACGACGAGATGCGCGAACGCCTTGTCATCCGCCGGCACCACAAACCAGGGCGCGCGCGGGGCGGCGGTGGCCTTGATGGCAAGTTCGTAGGCAGCCTGGTAGTCATCCCAGAAATCACGTTCCTTCATGTCCGCGGCGCTGAACTTCCAGTTCTTGTGCGGCGCGTCGATGCGGCTCAGGAAACGGCGCTTCTGTTCGTCCTTGCTGACATGCAGGAACACCTTGATCACCACGGTGCCCTGATGTGTCAGGTAATCCTCGAACGCGGCGATATCGTCCAACCGGTGCTTCCAGAACTTCTTGGCGCGGACGGCGTCCGGCAGATGCAGGCGGTCCAGCAACTCCGGATGGACGCGCGCGATCAGAACGTCTTCGTAATGGCTGCGGTTGAAGATGGCGATCCGGCCGCGCGCGGGCGCCTGCGCGTGCACACGCCACAGGAAACCGTGATTCAGATCCTCCGGGCCGGGCTGCTTGAACGCGGACACACTGACGCCTTGCGGGTTGATGCCGGTCATGACGTGCTTGATGGTGCCGTCCTTGCCGGCGGCATCCATCGCCTGCAGCACCAGCAGCATGGACCAGCGATCGTCGGCGTAGAGCTTGGTCTGCAAGGCGGACAGCCGGGAGACGCCGTCTGCCAGGAGTTCGTCGATGGCGCCGTGATCCACCAGGTCGCCGCCGCGGTCGTCGGTGGCGAAATCCTTCAGGTGAAAACCGGCGCCATCGGTGACACGGTATCGGTCCAGCAGCTTTTCGATATGACGCGGTTTCATCCGGCGCGCTTGATGGCGAAACTGGCGGAGGCCTGGCAGGTGGGCATCATTTCGATGCGGTTGATGTTCACGTGTTTTGGCAGGTGGATCACCCAGGACACCGCTTCGGCGATGTCCTCCGCGGTCAGCGGCGTGGTTCCCTGGTAGACGGCGGCGGCCTTGGCGGTGTCTCCGCCGAACCGGATTTCAGAGAATTCCGTGCCGCCGCACAGGCCGGGCTCGATATCCGTGACGCGCACGTTGGTGCCGACCAGATCCGCTTTCAGGTTCAGCGTGAATTGCGCCACGAACGCCTTGGTGGCGCCATACACGTGGCCACCGGGATACGGATAGGTGCCGGCGATGCTGCCAAGGTTGACCACGTGGCCGTGGTTGCGGGCCACCATCCCGGGCAGCAGCGCGCGGGTCATGTGGATCAGCCCGGTGACGTTGGTGGCGACCATGCGGTCCCAGTCCGCCAGGTTCGCCTCCTGCGCCGGTGACAGGCCCAAGGCGAGCCCGGCGTTGTTCACCAGCACATCAACGTGCTGCCAGCCGGGCGGCAGGCTGTCCGGCAGGGCCGCCACCGCGGCGCTGTCCGTCACGTCCAGCGCCAGCGGGAGCACGGCATCGTCGAGTTCGGCGGCCAGGGCGTCCAGCCGGTCCTGGCGGCGCCCGGTGGCGATAACTCGCCAGCCTTGCGCCACCAGCCGGCGGGTGATGGCCGCGCCGAAGCCGGCGGTTGCGCCGGTGACGAGCGCGGTGTTGGTCACTGCAGTTCGATCTTGACGGGGATGTTGCCGCGCGTGGCCTTGGAATACGGGCAGACCTCATGGGCCTTGTGCACGAGGTCCTCGGCGGTGGCGCGGTCCACGCCGTCGATCTTAGGCTTGAGCTTCACCGCGAGGCTGTAGTCGTGGCCGTTGACCACGAGGGTGACTTCGGCGGTGACGTGGACGGCGTCCGGCTTGATCTTGCCGGCGCCGGCGACGGCCAGGATGGCCGAGCCGAAGCAGGACGAATAGCCGGCGGCGAAGAGCTGTTCCGGGTTGGTGGCGCCGGGCTTGTTTGAGCCGGGCATGGCGAGGTCGTGGTGCAGCACGCCGTCCGAGCTGTCCACGTGGCCTTCGCGGCCGGCGGTGGTGGTGGCGATGGCGGTGTAGGCCATGACTTCTTTCTCCCTTGGTGGCGGGCGGCACTTGGCGCGGGGAGGGAGGCAAGGCAAGCGTTCATTTTTGAAAATTAGACGCACTGCGTTACCTGCTTGGGTCCAGCTTCACCGAAACTGGACAATGATCCGACAGATGCGGCCGCTGTGCGTCGTCGGTTTCCTGGAATACCTGGACGCGGAGGCTGTCCGGCACCAGCCAGGCGCGGGCGGCGCCGCCGGCCAGGATGTGATCGATGAAGGG
>CAZZYR010000161.1:0-3520 GCA_964658235.1 uncultured Acetobacteraceae bacterium
CGATGCTCGGGGTCGGGATCGTTCTGTCGCCGATCGAGATCAGTCCGCGGTCCAGCCATGGCTTCCAAGCCACGCCTGCACGCTCGTTTCGCCGTTGTCCTTGTCACTTCCCGGCACCATGAAACTCTGAGAGGCGTCTGGGCCTACCACGTACACTGGATCGAACGAGCCCATCATGGGCGGCGGGTGGTATCGGTGACGACCAACGAGCAAATAGCCGCGATAAGGGCCGTTCCTGATTATGCCGACCACACCGCCGTCGATAACGAAATGCTCCTGCCCGGTGGCGACGCTGATCTGGTGAACGGCGGACGATGTCGCCCATGCATCGGCCTCGAAGTATACGTATGCGCCGTCGAGCGAAAAACGCGGGGTTTCGACATGCGCCAGATCTAGCTTGGGATCGTCATTCGCCCGTGACGCGAGAAGCCGACGTATCTGCCCGGTCACGCAGTCGGCAATCCACAACGACGACAGGTTCTCGCCGCCGGCGGGCGACGGCCCGTCGTCATGGACGAACGCCAGCGTGCGGCCGTCCGGCGCCAGCGCGGTGTCGCGCCGCTTGCCGTCGCGCGTGCCCTCACGGCAAGCATCCGCGGGCGGGGCAACGGGATCGTCCGCCCGCACCACCATTGCCGGCGCGCCTCGTATGTGAAGCGTGCCGGACGTGTGAAGCGCAGCAGCAAGCGCGATGACAACCCCGATCATGTCGTCCCCTTCCCAAATCTCGCCAACAGAAGCCCGCCGGCGCCTGTCAGCACCGCCGCAATCCACAGCGCGTAACCCGGCCCGTGCGCCACGATCGGTCCATCCCCGCCATCATTCGGGTAGTCGCTCCATGCCAGCGCATCGGCCAGCAAAATCAGCATCGCCACCGCCAGCACCACCGGCAGGTGCCGCGGCATCTTCCGGCGGCGCAACAGCAGGATCACTGCGGCAGCCAGGCACGGCGTTGCATACCAGCCGAACTGGCCCATCAGCGCGCCCAGCGGTCCGATGAACAGCAGCTCCAGCCCGCCAATCACCGTCAAACCCTGTGTCTGGTGCGCGGTGGCCACCGGCAGGAACAGCGACACGCCGAACAGGCACGCCGCCGCCACGCCAGCCGCGAACGCAAGGCGACTCCCGCTGCGGTTCATGGCACGGCCTCCGCCATCTCCCCCTCCCGTCGGGCGGCAACGCATACCATAGCGATGCCATGCTGCGCTCAACCCCTGGCTGGCTGGATGGTTGCGGCACCGTTGCGGGAACCATCCCGCATCAGACCGGTTTCTCATGCAAAAGTATGCAAGGAGCCAGCGTGCGGATCGCCCACCTCGCTGCCATGTCCGGGTGCCTGCTCGCCTTGGCCGTCTACGTCTCGCCAGCACGATGCGACGTGTCGATGCAGGACAGAACAGCCAGCATCGCCTCGCCCGAACAGGCCGCCGAGGCGGTGTTCGCCAAGGTGGCCGCTGGCAACCCGGACGCCGCCTATGCGAGCGTCTCGCCCGAGTTCCGCGCCCTGGTCGGCCCGAACGCCTGGAAGGCATTCGTCGCTGGAATGAGCCTCGCCACGTATCAGGACGTCACCTGGACTGCCCACCAGACGACGCCGCATGGCGTGCGCGTCTCCGGCCTGCTGCATGCGCGGGGGGCGCTCGCCATGCCGGTCGACGTCTACTTGAGCCAGACGGGTGACGCGTGGATGATGGACAGCATCCACTTCCACCGCATCAATACCATCACGCTCGGCGAAGGCGCCCGCGAACCCGGCATGCCGCCCGGCGAACTCAAGCTGGGCGAGAAGCAACTCGCCGGCGCCTGCCGCCAGCTCCTGGGGCAGCAGCCGGCGCTCGAAGAGGTCATCTGCATGCAGGCCACGCCCGGCGTGGCGGGCGCGCAAAGTCTGTGCGTCGGCATGACCAAAACCCGCGTGGTTGGCATCACCGTCCGCGTCAACAGCTTCGACGACGCGACACAGAATGCCGACATTTCCTGCTGGATCACCGATCCGGACCGCCCGGCCGGCTCGCCGGTCACCCCTTGATCGAGAGGATCCAGCCTTGACCGATCTTCCCACCTCACAGCCGCGGCAAAAATCGTCGGCGCGCCGCACCGTCGTGCTGACCGCCCTGGCCGCCGTGCTGGCACTTGCCGTGCTCGGCGGCTGGCAATTCACAAAGAGCTTTCGCGCAATCAACGGCCCCCAGACCGCCGCCAACGACTTCCTGCGCGCCAACTCGGACCGCGGCCCAATAGAGGCCTATGCGATGACCGCGCCCAGCTTCCGCGAGGAAACTCCCGAAACCACGTGGGAGACTACCTCGAAGCGCCTGCATCTAGGCCGCTTTTATGCCGCCGACTGGACCGACACGACCACAACCGGTGACATGACCACGCTGCGCGGCGTGCTGCGGCGCCTCGACCTGCCCGCCCTCCAGGCATCCATCGACCTAAGGCGGATCGACGCCAGTTGGAAAATCGTTACGGTCGCCATCGAGAACCCGCCGGCGGCTGCCGACCAGACCACGCAAACCGCCTTGCACACCGCCGCTGAAGAGCAAGCCCCCGCCCAGCAGGCCGCGCTGCAACCGCTTCCGCAGGACGGCGCGTCGCCGGCCCAGCAATCTGATCCGACCGTCAGCCCGGTGATGCCGGTGCCCCGGTTCGGCGCCGTACCCGGCGCAGCTGCGGTCGCGCCAAACCCGGCCAACCTCACACTCGGCCACGCCGGCCCGCCCGGCACCAGCGTCGCCTCCGGCCAAGTTGGGCCGACCTGCATGGGCGTCCTCTGGCCGCAGGGCTTCCATGCCAACCGCATCGACTGCCCGCTCTACCTCAAGACCCAGCCCGGCCTCACCGAGCGCTGCCTCGCCCATACCGAGGATGGCCTCACTGCCTCTGTCCTCGTCACCTATCTCAATTACGACCCAGTCACCCGCCAAAGCCAGATCGACTGCCGGATTGGTCGATAAGAAGAAGCTCAGTCAAACCGAAGAAATCCATCCAAAGCGGCGACCTTGAAACAAGCTCGCGCGTCAGGCGGCTCGTCAAACGGTGGTTGACCGCGATCGCCCGTCAATACGGGTTGTTTGCCCATATCGATGGGTTGCGGTTTCGTCAGCCGGACATCGCGGATTGGCGGCGCGTGCCGAGGTGTCGCTGTGCGCGATTGAATCCGGCGACATGCCGAGCGTGCGGCGTTGGAGGTGCTGACTCAGGCACCGCTTCTGCCGGGGGGCGCTGGCCGCGTTGCATTGGATCCGCCGCCAGTCCGGCCAAAACAGCGCACCGGAAATGCTGGCGCGGCGCATGGTGGCAGCCGAACCCAACCATTTCTGGGCCACCGCGGAATTGACGTTTTTGTTGCTAGCTAACAGCGCGTTGCTGGAGGCGAAATCGCATGCGCGCAACGGCGTCCGCCTGGCACCCGAGAGCGGCCAGGCACTTAATTTGATGGCTATGGTGTGATTGAATCCTGTCGCCCTGCGGTGGGCGAAACTCATCCCGGCCGGACGCTGGAGCCGACCGCAACTTG
>CAZZYR010000161.1:3530-5886 GCA_964658235.1 uncultured Acetobacteraceae bacterium
CATGGCCTTGCTGAAAGCAGTCAGCGTCCGGCCGCGTCTGTGTTCATGGAGGGACCAGCAACATCATTGAGCAGGATACAGTCCGTGATGCCACTGGCGCTGCTGCGGGTCGCGCAGGCGTGCTCGCCTTCCGCTGACAAACATCCTCACGAGACACGCTTGACGCAACTCCGGATCACGCGAAAGCCAGCATTGCCGCCCCGAACACCGCGAAAGACACCAGGAAACTGATGACTGAAAACCCCATCACGCGGCGCATTCCGATTCCGGCGATGGCAAGCAGCGGCAGCGCCCAGAACGGCTGGATCATGTTGGCCACGCCTTCACCGTAAGCAACCGACATCGCAGCCAGCCCCTGCTGCACATGGAGGGTCTGGGCGGCAGGCACGATGAAAGGTCCCTGGACCGCCCAGTGACCGCCGCCGCTCGGGACGAAGAGGCTGATCACTATGGAAGAGACGAACCCCCAGAATGGGAGGGTGTGCGGCGTGGAAATCGCCACGAACGCCCGCGCCATCACGCCAGCCAACCCGGTGGCGGTCATGATCCCCATGATACCACCGTAGAGGGGATATTGCAGCAGCAGAGGCCCTGTGACGCGGGCGGCCGACTGGATGGCGCCCGCATAGGCAACCGGCCGCCAATGCAGCAGCAGCCCCGCCGCCAGGAACAGCAGGATCAGGGCATTGATGTCCAGGTGGAACGTGCCCGTCCAAACGGCGCGGGCGAAATACGCCACCGCAGCCGCCACCACGCACAGATTCAGCGGCCACGCCCTGTCCAGCGCCCCTGCGATGCCCGGCACCAATGCGGCCTCCGGGGGAGCGGCGTCCTCGGCCGTGAGCCGCGCCATGTCGGCGGGCTGGCTTTGCGCCTCGGTTGGCCGAAGCCGGGTGAACAGCAGCGGCAGGATCGCGAAAAGCATCGCCACCGGTACCAGGTTGTACCAGGTCAGCAGCGTGTCATTCAGCGGAACCACCTGGCCGGTCAGCTTCTGGGTAATGTTCAGCGGCGATCCTGGTGTTGCCTCAGCCAAGGCGATCGAGCTGGAAAGGCCAGGCGGGAACATCAGAAAACCGGCATAGGCCGCCGCCATCAGCCAGGCGAAATCCAGCCGCATCCGCTTGGCAATCTCGCGCGCCAGCAAGGCGGACACCACTAGGCCAAAGCCCCAATTCAGCAGGTTCGCCGCCATGGACACCGTCATCGCCAGGGCCACGGCGGCGCTCGGCGTTTGCGGCAGCCCTGCCAGCCAGGCAAGGCCGCGCGCAACAGGGCGGGATGTGCTCAGCGCGTAGCCAGTCACCAGCACCAGCACCATCTGAAAGGCGAACGGGAAAATCGTGAACAGACCGCCATACCAGGCAATCAACACCTCGCCGCCGCCGCCGTGGGGTGCAAGCAGCATCGCGAGCACCGCCGTCGCCAGACTCAACAGGATCGCGAAGACAAACGGATCGGGCAGCAGCCGTTCGAACAGATAGACGAAAAGCCCGGTCACACGTCCGGGCAGTGTCGGCTTTTCCAAAGCGATGGCCTCCTCCTTGATGCACCCTGTTGACTCGGATGGCGCCGGCGGGACGGAATCCGTTTGCCGGGGACACAGTCCACATGTCTACAGAACGAGGCAAAACCGTGCGTCAAGAGGCGGATCGGTGGTGAGCACTCTTACGATTCAATCTTTGGCGCAGCTTGCGGTATCCAGCGTCAATGTGGCGCAGCAGCTTGGATAGCCGGATCATGCCGCAATGGGACGGCCGGTCTGAATGCCAGAATTGTAGCTCGGTTGTCTCACGTCGGCAGCGCCAAGGTGCCATCCGGTAAACGCTTAACCGGGGCAATGGCGGTCACGGCGTCTATCGGCAAACTGCCATACAGATGAGGGAAAAGCTGGCCCCCACGCGACGGCTCCCAGCGCAATTGATTGCCGAGCCGGGCTAGATTGATGGCTGCCAGCATCAAGCCTTCGATACCGCTGAAATGCTTCTCCAATGTTCCTGCGAGCTGGGCGGCTGTCGACAAATGGATATAGCCATCGATCATATCGGTAGCGCTGCCTTGAAACGCACCGTCGCCGTGCATCTGTCTGGTCTCGGTCGCGGTCATGATTTTATAGGCTATGTTGTCGCACATTGAACCTGGTGTCCTTTTGTTGATGCCGACCAAGGTTCTGATCATCGATGCCGGTTGGTGGACACGCCGAAATGGCCAGAAAAGATTGTATTCGCCAACTGCCCCTTCGGCCGGCTGTCAGGTTTCATAACCTCTACTTTGAGGACGCATCAGTATTGTTTCGTTTACTGCCACAGCGTGCGCGGCAGTTCATTCAGCGACGCCACTTATAAACAAAAGTTTT
>CAZZYR010000162.1:0-5872 GCA_964658235.1 uncultured Acetobacteraceae bacterium
ACGCCTCGCGCACAAGGATCAACCTACATCAAAGGCGTGACGCGCGAAAGTCATCGTTTTTTCGTATTTTGACACGCGCAGGTTGAACCGTATGCGGGCGTTGGAAGCCTTCGCGCGAATACCAGGTTGTAGCAGGGGCTCGTTTTAGCGGCTCCGGTTGGCAGCCACGGCAGTTTGAACCAGGGCCGTGAAGGCCGCTTCGTCGATCCGCGCATCCTTGCCAATGTCGATCGCGCGCCGGGCGTTGCCTTCGAGGCTTGCGTTGAACAGACGGGCAGGATCGTCCAGGGCGGCGCCCCTCGTGAAGGTCAGCTTCACTTTGTCACTGTAGATCTCGCCGGTGCAGATGATGCCCCCGCGCGACCAGACTGGCACGCCGGAGGGGTTCGTCGGCTTGCGCCACTTGATCTCTTCAGTGATGCCGGGGTCGGCCGCCCGGATCAGGCGCCGGATCCGGGCCAGCGTCTCGCCGCGCCAGTCGGCCAGACGCGCGATCTTCGCGTCAATGAGCGCACCGGCGTCACGTTCGTCTTCGTCCAATCCTGCGCTGACCGTGTTGTTGCGCGCGGCCGCCATGCCGGAACTCCCGTTCACGCCTCGTTATCTCGATGCCATCGCGAGCGGGTTGGAACAAGGCCCCGCACGGTCGCGGAGGGGCGGGGTGATCATAGGTATCTGCCAACCTCCCGGACGCTCACGCGCAAAAGTCGCAGAAGTATTATTATGCCAACTCGATGGCGCGCCTATGTCGGCTTTTGCCTCTGCGGCTCGTCCGCAGCATGAAGTGCGCCACCGTTGGGCGGTGTGTGGCTCGCCTGACAAAAACATCGATCGGGCGGTTGTCGTGGCGATAATCCAAAGCAGCGGCGGGCCAGTCCGCCATGGTGTCCGGGCGGCCGCCGACGGTCTTGAAACCGCGCAGTCCGAAACATGCACCGGCGGTGTGTCGTCCAAGCGGCCGTCGAACAACGGTTTGACTATGTGCGCGTCTGTGCAAGCGATATCGACCAAATGGCCGGGCTGCGAAACATGGCGAAAAACATCGCTCTCAACCGGGCGCGCGCGGCAAAAACCGAGTGGCCAGATGGAGAATTTCCGTGATCGGAAACGGCTTGCGCAGGAACGCGGCATAGCCGGCGCAACGCTCCGCCACGCTGGCCTCCGGCATGGAGCTCATCATCACCACCGGGATGTCCCTCAGCGCGGGTTCCCTGATCAGGCTCTGCAGCATCGCGCAGCCGTCCATCACCGGCATCATGTAATCAAGGAACACCAGATCCGGCTTGTCCCTGGCGAGCGACTCCAATCCCTGCCGGCCGTTGGCCGCCTTGAACACCGTGTGCCCTTCATCCGTCAGGATCGCGTCGATCAATTCGGCCACGCCGAATTCATCGTCAACGACGAGCACCACACCCACCGTCAGCCTCCACGTCCGGCTGGCGGCTGGACAGCCATGCTTTCCTGCGCGGCAGCGGCCGGCGCGCCGAGCATGATTGCCTGCGCGCTTGCGGACCCGGCGTCGATGGCCAGCCCGTTGCTGGTCGTCCAATACTCGTGCAACGATTGGTCAAACTGGCTGTCCCGCACCTTGAGGATGGAAATCAAGCGGTGGAGCTGGGCGCCAACCTCCACGAAGCGCAACAGGATCAGGTTCTCGGCTAGGCTGGACAGATCGCCGATCGACGTCCTGATGCTCGGGCCCATCACATCCGGCACCTCCAACGTGTAGAGCGTGGCAACGCCAAGCACGCGCATCTCGTTCATCAGCGTGGTCAGGAACATGCTGATCCGCGTGACACCACTGGCCGCCGCCGCGGTTTCGAACGCGCCCAGCCCGTCGATGAACAGCCGCTTCACACCACGCTGCTTCACCGCCGCCAGAAGCCGCTCGCCATAGGCATCCAGCAGATCGGCCGTCGGCGGCTGCCACATGATCTCCACCGTGCCGGCCGCGACCAGGCCCGTCAGTGCGGGACAGACGGCCGCGATTTTCGCGTGGAGGCGCTTCGGCGTCTCGTAGAAGCCGAACAGTAACCCAGGCGATTCCTCGGTGCTGGCGGAGAGGAATCCGAGCCCGAGCGTCGTTTTGCCAGTGCCGGACGGGCCCATGACCATCGTGGTGGACGCTTCCGGAACACCGCCGCCAAGCATGGTGTCCAGTTGCGGGATGCCGCTGGAAATCGAGCCCTCGCCGCCCTCGTCCGGACGAGATGGCCGGGACAGCAGCGCCTCGATCCGCGGGTGGACGACGAGGCCGCCATTGGTGATCTTATAGGCATGCCGGCCACGCAAGAAGTCGCTGCCGCGGAACTTGACCACCTGCAGAGAGCTCGCGGCGTACCAGCCGGTCAGTTGGTCGGTCAGTTCGATGATGCCGTCCACCATCGTGTGTTCCGGTTCCACCGCATCGCTTTTGGCGCTGGTCAGGATGAACACCGTGCATCCGGTTCCTATTGCGACCGCCTGGAGCTGATGGATGAACTCGTTGAAGGCCTGGTCATCGGCCGCTGCACGCCGAACGGAGACGATGCCGTCGATCACCAGGATGGAGGCCTGATGCGATGTAACTTCCTTGCGCAGCACGGAGACGAGGCCCTTCAGTCCGGTCTCATGCAGCGCGTCCAGGCCGTTGATATAGGTCAGCTGATCGGGGATTTTGGAGGCGTCGAAAAACGTCATTGCGCCCAGATGCTGAATCATCCGCGCGTGGTATTCGGCAAGCAAGGTGACATAGACGGCGTGGCCAGCCCCGGCGACATGGCTGAAGCAGATCTGGTTGCCGAACGTGGTCTTTCCCGTCCCGGGCGTCCCCTGGATGATATAGAGCCCGCCCTTCAGAAACCCGCCACCCAGGATCACGTCCAGGCCAGGCACGCCGCTGGGCACCCGCTCCAGCCTTATGACCTCACTGTCATTCATGGTTTTCGGTCCTCGGATATCGTGGCAGCATGACCGTGAATACGCTGCCGCCGCCAGGTGCATCCGTTACCGAAATCGTTCCATCCATCGCCTCCACGATCTGGCCGACGACCCAGAGGCCGACGCCGAAACCGGTCTGTCGTTCATTAACGCCGATCGCACGTTCGAATTGGCCGAAGATGCGCTCCTTGTCGCGCGTCGAGATGCCTGGGCCCTGGTCCCGCACCTCGATGACCACGCGGCCCTCGCCTCGTGCCGCGGTGCCTTCATCCGGGCGCGCTGCGACAGTCAGGTGAACGGGGTGCCGGCCGCCATACTTGATGGCGTTCGAGACAAGGTTGTCGATGATCTGTTCCAGCGCCAGGCGGTCCCATGATCCTGGCAGAGCGGCCGGCGCCTCGATGTGCAGGGATGCGCCCGCGTGGCGCGCGGTCTCGTCGAAGCTGTCCGCAACGACCCTGATCACGTCGGCGAGGTCGCAGGGGGCCGGCGTCATGCTAAACTTGCCACTGGTGATCCTGGATACGTCCAGCAGCGTGGCGGTGCGCTTGAGATAGTGACCCATGCTGCGGTGGATGCGCTCCAGCCGAGTTTCGATCTGGTCTTTTGCATATCTGCCGGAGCGCAGCCCGTTCAGCAGAAGCTCGATCTGGCCGATGATCGGCGTCATCGGATTGCGCAATTCATGCGCCGCAACCGCGATGAAATTGTCTCGCGCCGCGATCGCGTCGGCCATTTCTGCAAGGCGGGTCAAGGCATGATCCGAACCGCTGTTTGAAGGTGCGGCCGGGTCCGACAGGTGCGCCTCCGAAAAAATCATCAAGGTCCAGCCTGTTTGCGAGGCCTGGCCAGGCCGCCTGCCCGCCCCAAGCTGTCGGCCCAATACGCCAGGCAGCACACGATAGTTGCGAATGAGGCCCCGGTGCGGGCCTAAAGGATGGTGCGGGAACGCGCGGCCGGTTGATGGACGACCGAGGCCTCAGCCGACCTCCAGAACCAGCCCGTCAAACGCCGGCTCCACGTCAGCCGGCAGATTGGCGCGCAGCCAGGCCCAGTCCATGTCGTTGCCCATATGCGTCAGGACCGTCCTGCGGATGCCCAGCCGGGCGCGCCATTCCAGCACAAGTTCCACGTGCGCGTGGGTTAAATGCGGCGCACGCTGGAAACAGCCGACCAGCCAGGTGTCCGTGCCCTCCAACGCGGCAAAGGCGGCGTCATCCAGCCGCACCACGTCCGTGGAATAGGCAAAGCCGCCAGCGCGCAGCCCCAGGCTGCGCATCACGTGATGATCCTGGTCGAAGGTCCGCAGCCTTGTGCCGCATGTCCCGATGGTCTCGCCAGCGGCGATGGTCGTCATGTCGAACACCGGGCGGTTGAACCAGGGCGGCGTCCAGGGGCGGAACGCGTAATCGAAGCGGCGCTCGAGTTCGGCCACCGTCACCGCGGTGGCAAAGGCGGGGATCGGGGCGCCGGCGATGCGGTTGAGCAGGCGCACGTCATCCAGGCCGGTCACGTGGTCCGCGTGGGCGTGGGTGTAGACGATGGCATCGATCCGCGGGACCTGGCAGGCGAGCAGCTGTGCGCGGAGGTCCGGCCCGGTATCAACCAGGATCCGCCCCTGCGGCGCTTCGATTATAATGCTGGAGCGGGTGCGGATGTTGCGGGGTTCCGCGGGGTCGCACGCGCCCCAGTCCCCTGCCCCGCCGATATGCGGCACGCCGGCGGAGCCGCCGCAGCCCAGGATGGTTATCAGCAAAAGGAAGGCCTTCTTTTTTGAAAAAAAGAAGCAAAAAACTTTTGCGCATGGGCCGCGGCTGTTCGGACAGGCGCGCCCCATGGATAAAAGCTTTTTGGTTCTTTTTCTCGAAAAAGAACTGCTTGCCTTCCCTCCCTCATCTCGCCTTCGAAAACAGCCGAAAGAAATTCCGCGTCGTCAGCTCCGCTAGCGCATCCGGCGTCAGGCCACGGACCTCAGCCAAAACCTTCGCGGTGTGCGCCACATACGCCGGCTCGTTCCGCTTGCCGCGAAATGGGACAGGCGCGAGATACGGCGAGTCCGTCTCCACCAGCAGCCTGTCCGCCGGAAGATCGGCCGCGATGCCGCGGAGCTCGTTGGATTTCGGGAACGTCAGGATGCCGGAGAAGCTGACATGGCCGCCAATGGCGACAGCCTGCTCGGCCAGCGCGCGGCCGGAGCTGAAGCAATGCAGCAGGAAATCGAAAAAACCGCCCGTGTCCTGTTCTTCCTGCAGGATTTTCAGGGTGTCGTCGTCGGCATCCCGGGTGTGGATGCAGATGGGCAAGCCGGCGGCGCGGGCGGCGCGTATCTGGATACGGAACACCTCCGCCTGGGTCTCGCGGGGCGCGCGGTCATAGAAGTAGTCCAGCCCGGCTTCGCCGATGCCGATGACGCTAGGGTGCTGGGCAAGGTCGATAATCGCTTGTTCCTGCGGGATCGCTTCCTCGGCCGCGTGATGCGGGTGGGTGCCCACAGTGCACCACAATCCCGGGCTTTCCTCGGCCAATGCGATCTGTTCGGGCGCGTTCGAAAGTCGCGTGCCAATGGTCACCATGCCGGTGACGCCGGCTGCCTGCGCGCGGGCCAGCATGTCCGGACGCTCGGCGGGCGTGAAGTAGTCCAGGTGGCAGTGGGAATCGATTAGCATCAACCGCGTCCCGCGCTTGCTTCGCCCGCCGGCTCAACCCAGCGGGGAAAGAGGCCGGCGGGCGGGGGAAGGGCTGCGCTGTCCATCGGCGTGTCCAGCGCAGCCAGGGTGCGTTGGTTTTCCGGCACAGCAAGCTGGTCCAACAGGCGTGCCATGCTGGCGGGCATGAAGGGCTGCAACACGGTCGCGATCGCCCGGATTGTGTCGGCGAGCACGCGCAGGACGTGGGCCATGCGGGTGATGTCCGTCTTGCGGAGGGACCAGGGCGCCTGGGCGTCGATGTAGCC
>CAZZYR010000163.1:0-5843 GCA_964658235.1 uncultured Acetobacteraceae bacterium
CGCACATACAGCGCGCCAATACCCTTCGGCCCATAAACCTTGTGCGCGCTCAACGACGCCAGATGCAGGCCCAACTCACTCACATTCAGCTCAATCTTGCCCGCCGCCTGCGCCGCGTCCGAATGGAACAGCGCGCCCGCCGCGCGGGCCAGTTCCGCGATGGCGGCCAGGTCCTGGATGACCCCCGTCTCGTTGTTCACCGCCATCACGCTCACCAGCAGCGTGGGCACGCGCAGCGCCTCCCGCAGCACGGTCAGATCCAACAGCCCGCTCGCCTCCACCGGCAAAACCACCGGCTCGAACCCCTCTGCCGCCAGGTCGCGCAAGCTCTCCAGCACGCATTTATGCTCGGTCGCCAACGTAATGATCCGCCGTCTTCCGCCGCTAGCCCCCGCGAACCGCGCCACCCCCTTGATCGCCAGGTTGTTCGCCTCCGTCGCCCCGGACGTCAGCACAATCTCCCGCGGATCCGCCCCGATCAGCGCCGCAATGTCCCCCCGCGCCACCTCCACCGCGTCCGCCGCGCGCTGCCCCGCCGCGTGCTCCACACTATGCGGATTGCCGAACCAGTCGGACCACCACGGCGCCATCGCCGCCACCACCCCCGGGTCGCACGGCGTCGTCGCCTGGTTGTCCAGATAGATCATGCCGCCACCCGGCTGCGCGCGGCGGGCAAGGCGGCATACGCCGCGATAAACGCGTCGATATCCGCCTCCGTGGCGTTCCACGGAAGGGAAACCCTGATGGCGCTCCCTGCCAGTTCGGCCAGTCCCATCGCATCGAGCACATGGCTTCGCGCCACCTTCCCGGAACTGCACGCCGCCCCGGCCGACACGGCAATGCCCGCCAGATCCAGCGCAATCACCTGTGTATCCGCCCTGATGCCTGGCCGCGCCACGCACAGCGTATTCCCCAGCCGCGGCCCCGCCCCGCACACCACGCCGCCAAGCCGCACGCAGGCCGCTTCTGCCCTGTCCCGCAGCGCCGCCAGCGTCTCCGCGCCCTCTGCCGCTGCCAGCGCCGCCGCCATGCCCGCAATCGCCGGCAGGGCAGGGGTGCCCCCCCGCCGCCCGCGTTCCTGCCCGCCGCCCACAATCTGCGCGGTCACCGGAACACCCGGCGCCGTCATCAGCGCCCCCGCGCCCTTCGGTCCACCCAGCTTGTGGCCGGAAATCGCCAAACTATGCGCCCCCAGCCCCGCCAGCGAGACCGCCATTCGCCCTGCCGCCTGCACCGCATCCACATGCAGCAGCGCGCCATGCGCGCGGCACAGCGCCGCCGACTCGGCAATCGGGTGCAGCACCCCCGTCTCATTATTGGCCAGCATCAGGCACACCAGCGCCGGCCCTTCGGCCAGCAGCGCCGACAGCCCGGCCAGATCCGCGCGGCCGCCCGCATCCACGCCCAGCACCACCGCCCCCGGTGCCGCCGCCCGCACGGCGTCATGCTCGGTCGCCCCCACAATCACCCGTCGCCCCGCCCCCAGGCTGGCAATCGCCAGCGCGTTCGCCTCCGTGCCACCCGAGGTGAACACAAGATCTGCCGCCGCCACGCCAAACCGCGCCGCCACGGCCGCGCGCGCATCCTCCAGCGCCCGCCGCGCTGCCCGCCCGGCCGCATGGACGGAGGCCGGATTGCCGACCAGATCCAGCGCCGCCAGCGCGGCGGCGCGCGCTTCCGGCCGCAGCGGCCCGGTCGCGTTGGCATCCAGGTAAATCATGGTTGCGCGGAAGGCCGCTCGATCGGGCGTATGGCGGGCTGCATGGCTCCCATGTGGCCCTAAAGCGCAGAAACATGAAGGCCACGTGACGATTTCAGTGTTAACTTGGGTCATCGTCTGCCTATATTTGCGACTGGCTTGAGGTGGCCCGATGCAGCGGTAGGCAGTTTCTGCCTGGCGACCATCGTCGTCATCCAAGCCGTCGTCCACGAGTGGCCGAAGCGGCAAGGCAGTGCGCGCGCGGTATTTTCTGCTAGATTCAGGCCAGCGCCCTGCCGAGGTGCATCCTGTGGAAGAATGAAGAAAATCTATGCCTGAGGTGATGTTCGCCGGCCCTGACGGGCGCCTGGAAGGTCGCTACCATCACAGCAAGGAGAGCAATGCCCCCCTTGCCCTGATCATGCACCCCCATCCGCTGCACGGCGGCACCATGAACAACCGAATCACGTACACCATGTATCAGAGCTTCCAGAAGCTCGGGTTCAGCGTGATGCGATTCAACTTCCGTGGCGTTGGACGCAGTCAGGGCCGCTATGATGGCGGCATCGGGGAAATCGGGGACGCCGCCGCCGCTCTGGACTGGATGCAGATGGTCAATCCCAGCCATGGCGGCCTGTGGATCGCCGGCTACTCCTTCGGCGCCTTCGTCGGCATGCAGCTCCTGATGCGCCGCCCTGAAGTCTCCGGCTGGATTTCCGTGGCGCCTCCCGCCAGCCACTATGATTTCGGCTTCCTCGCCCCATGCCCCTGCGGCGGCCTGCTGATCCACGGCGACTCGGATGAGCTGGTGCCGGAGCCGACCGTGCGCAAATTGGTTGACAAGCTGAACACCCAGAAGAACGTCACCGTCGATTACCGCATCTTCGCTGGCGCAGACCACGTCTTCGCCAACCACGCCGAACAGGTCGGTGAAGCAACCGAGGATTACGTCAAGAAGGTGCAGGCGCGGAAGGTGATGGCGCTGGCGGCAGACTAACGAAAAGCAGTTCCAGACTAGGCATTCACGTCACCGCAAGTTCCTGAACCAGCCAAAGCTTCAACACAGAGGCCACGGAGCGCACGGAGAGCACAGAGAAGGGCGTTGTTTCTACGCGTTCTCCGAGCTCTTCGTGGTTTGCGTGTTATTGCTTTGAGCACCAGTCCGCGCGCGGTCGTACCGCACCCATCGGCCTGCCTTACTTCGCGTGCTCCGCCACCCGCCGCCCCAGCAGCCGCGCGGTCTCCAAATCCCCAGGCAGCGGCCCCTCCTCCGGCGACCCATCCGAAGGCGACTGCGCCAGTGCGCCTGAAAACCCCGCCAGCCAGTTCACGTCATTGCGAACCGACGCCTTCTGGTTGGCCGGCATCAGCGCCGTGCCGATCCACAGCATCCCGTGCTGCATTGCCAGCGTCATCAAATAGCTGATCGTGGAGCCCTTATCCCCGTTGATGGACGCGGAATTGGTGAACCCGGCCGCCAACTTGTCCTTCCACAGCAGCTGAAACCATGGCTTGCTGCTCGCATCGGCAAACTTCTTAAACTGCCAGGCCGGCCCACCCATATACGTCGGCGCGCCGAAAATCACCGCGCGGCTTGCCTGGATCGTCTCCCATCCCCCCTCAGGCAGGTTACCTTCCTGGTCGATCCGCAGAAGGCTTGCCTCGCCAACCTCTCCCGCGCCCGCCGCCACCGCTTCGGCCTGCTTGGCCGTGTGCCCATACCCGCTGAAATAGACGACCGCGATCTTCGCCATGCCTGAAGCCCCTTTCGGTTGCGACCCGACAAATGGGTCGCGCGAAGCTTCGGGCAAGCCCGCCCGGATTGACAGCGCGCAGCCCGCAGGCACCCTATAGCCACCTCCCAAAGGAACAGGATCATCCCCGCATGAACAGACGCATCCTTGCGGCCGGCGCCGCATTCGGCCTGCTGGCCGGTGTAGCCCAGGCGGCGGAAACCACCCCGCCCTCGGACATGGGCGCATGGGGATTTGATCTGTCCGGCATGAACAAAGCCGTCCCGCCCGGCCATGATTTCAATGGTTTCGCGAACGGCACCGCCGTGGCCCGCATAGCCATCCCGCCGGACCGCACCAATTTCGGCGCCTTCGTCGCCCTGGCGGACCTGTCCGAAAAGCGCGTGCACGCCATTCTGGATGACGCCTCCGCGCATGTCGCGGACGCACCCAGCACCGGCATCGGCAAGGCAGGCGCGCTTTACAAAGCCTTCATGGACGAAGCCACCGCCGAAACGCTGGGCGCCGCTCCGCTCAAGCCGGAACTGGACGCCATCCTGGCGCTCAAGACGTCCGCCGATTTCGCCACCTTGCAGGGCCATGCGCAAACCAGCTTCCAGGGCTCCATCTTCGCCATGGGCATCGAACCGGACGCGAAAGACCCCACCAAGTATTCGATCACGCTCGGCCAGGCCGGCCTCGGCATGCCGGACCGCGATTACTATCTCACCCAGCAATTCGCGGACAAGAAAGCAAAATACACCGGCTTCGTTACGCAAATGCTCGGCCTTGCTGGCTGGGCGGATCCCGCCGGCTCCGCGCACAAGGTGATCGCCTTCGAACAGAAGATCGCCGAAGCAAGCTGGGCACGCGCCGATGAGCGTGATCCGGACAAAATCTACAACCCGATGACTCCGGCGGAACTGGCCAAATACGCACCCGGGTTCGACTGGCCGGCCTTCTTCGCCGCCGCCAGCCTCGCCACGCCGGATCGCGTCGTCGTCGAGGAAAACACCGCCGTCGCCAAAATCGCCGCCATCATCGGCGCCGCCCCCATGGACACGCTGCAGGCCTGGGCCGCCTTCCACCTCGCGGTCGATGCTGCGCCCGTGCTGTCGAAAAACTTCGTGACCGCAGCGTTCGAGTTCGACAATCACGAACTCCAGGGCCAGCCGCAGCAGAAGCCGCGCTGGAAACGCGCCGTCGCCGCCACGGAAGCCGCACTCGGCGAAGCCGTCGGTGAAGCCTATGTCGCCCGCTACTATCCGCCGGACGCGCAGGCAAAGATGGAGGCGCTCACCCACGATCTGCGCGCCGCCTTCCGCGTGCGCCTGCAGCACAATAGCTGGATGGCGCCGGAAACCCGCACTTTGGCCGTCGCCAAGCTGGACGCCTTCGATTTCCAGATCGGCAAGCCGAAGAAATGGCGCGACTACACCGCGCTCCAGATTGACGCGCATGACCTCTACGGTGACGTCGAACGCGGCACCGCCTTCGAATGGTCCTTCTGGCTGCACCACCTTGGCCATCCGGTGGACAAGGATCAGTGGGACATGACGCCGCAGACGGTGAACGCCTACAACCAGCCCACCTTCAATGAAGTCGTCTTCCCCGCCGCCATTCTCCAGCCGCCCTTCTTCAACAACGCCGCCGACCCGGCTATCAATTACGGCGCCATCGGCGGCGTCATCGGCCATGAAATGACCCACGGCTTCGATGACCAGGGCCGCAAGTTCGATGCGCAGGGCCGCCTGCATGACTGGTGGACTCCGGCGGATGCGGAAAAGTTCGCAGCTCTTGGCAAGCGTTTCGGCGCCGAATACGCCGCCATGGACATCATGCCCGGCGCCCACATCAATCCGGACCTCACCATGGGCGAAAACATCGCCGACCTCGGCGGCCTCACCCTGGCCTTGGACGCCTACCACGCCTCCCTGCACGGCAAACCCGCGCCCGTGCTCGACGGCATGACCGGCGACCAGCGCGTCTTCCTCGGCTGGGCCCAAGTCTGGCGCGCCAAAGTCCGCCCGGACCGCGCCCGCCAGCTCCTCGTTGTCGATCCGCATTCCCCGCCCGCCGCGCGCGTGAACGGCCCGGTCGCGAACATCGATGCGTGGTACTCGGCTTTTGGTGTCAAAGCGGGCGACACGCTCTACCTGAAGCCGGAAGATCGCGTTAAGATCTGGTAGAAAAGGCAAGGCCTTCTTTTTTGGAAAAAAGATGCAAAAAACTTTTATCAATGCTGTCGCGGACTCCAGGGATAAAAGTTTTTCGCTTCTTTTTTTCAAAAAAGAAGTGCCCGCCTTGCCTTTACATCCTGAAGCTGCAACGATTGCCTACGTAACAACCCGGCCCCGCCCGTGGACCCGCCCCCCGCCCAAAACCTCCGCACCATCCAGGCGCTCCGGGCC
>CAZZYR010000164.1:0-5833 GCA_964658235.1 uncultured Acetobacteraceae bacterium
AGCGCCATCGCCACCACCTGCGCCACCGTCACCACATCCAGCTTCGCCGGCAAATGTTCCAGATAATACACCGTCGGATCGAACAGCGTTGTCCCCGTCAAACTCTGCAGCCCCAGCCGTATTCGCTCGATATTCAGGCAGAACACCACACCCAGCAGCGTCCCCACCACCGTCCCGGTAATCCCAACCGACGCCCCACACATCAGGAAGATCCGCATGATCGCGCCGCGCCCCGCGCCCAACGTGCGCAGCACCGCAATGTCCCGCGTCTTGTCCTTCACCATCATGATCAGGGACGAAATCACGTTGAACGCCGCCACCACGATGATCAGCGTCAGGATCAGGAACATGACGTTCTGCTCCACCTGCACCGCCGCAAAGAAACTGTCATTGCTCTGCGTCCAATCAAAAATCCGCAGCCCTTGACCCTGCAGCGCCGCCCGTATCTCGCGCGTCTGAACTGCCACGTGCTGCGGGTCGGCCACCATCACCTCGATCTGCGTCACCGCATCCGGCTTCTGAAAATACACCTGTGCCGCCTGCAACGGCAGAAAGGTGTAGGTGCTGTCATACTCGTTCATGCCTGCCTGGAAGATCGCCACCACCTTGTAAGCGCGCACCCGCGGCACGGTGCCAAACGCCGTCACCGCCCCATCCGGGCTTACCAGCGTGAGCTTCGATCCCACCCCCAGCCCAAATCGCTGGGCCAGCGCCTGCCCCACTGCAATCGCATTGTCGCCATGGAAATCATCGAGTGTCCCCTGGCGGATATTGTCCGCAATCGACGGCAGCCGCCGGAGATCCTCCTGCGAAATCCCCCTGGTCAATCCGCCCGAATTCTGGTTTCCGCTGGACAGCAGCACCTGCCCCTCGATCACCGGCGTCGCACGCACCACCCCCGGCAACGCCCCAATCTTGCCCGCCATCGCCGTGTAGTCGGTGATTCCGGCAGACGTGCTCGCATACACGTCCAGATGCCCCTGCAGGCCCAAAATCCGCCCCAGCAGATCATCCTTGAACCCGCTCATCACCGCCATCACGATGATCAGCGTTGCCACCCCCAGCGCAATCCCCACCAGCGAGAAGATTGCAATCACGGACACAAACCGCTCCCCGCGCCGCGCGCGCAGATACCGGCCCGCCACCGCCCGTTCAAAAGGCCCGAACATGCCTAAAGGATTCGCGCCAAAGCCGCATCAAGCGCCATTTCCTCACGCGCCCCCGTGCGCCGATCCTTCAGCTCAACCGTCCCCGCCTTCGCACCCCGCGGCCCCACGATAATCTGCCACGGATGCCCCATCAGATCGGCATCCGCAAACTTCGCCCCCGCCCTCTCATCCCGGTCGTCCAGCAACGCCCGTCCACCGAACTTCGCATACGCCTCTTCGCAAATCCGGTCGCAAGCTTCATCTCCAACGCGCAGATTCAGAATCCCCACAGGAAACGGCGCCACGCTCGCCGGCCAGATGATCCCTGCCTCGTCATGCGAGGACTCGATGATCGCCCCCACCAACCGCGAAACCCCAATCCCGTAGCTGCCCATCTCCGGCGTAATCGCAGTCCCATTCGGCCCAGCCACCGAAAACTTCATCGCATCACTATATTTCCGGCCAAAGTAGAAAATTTGCCCCACCTCGATGCCGCGCCCTTCCCGCTTTTGCACGTCATCCACCTGCGCCCACTTCGCTGGATCGTGCTTCTCCTCGGTCGCCGCGTAATACGAGTTGATCAACTCGTGGAACGCCGCCAGATCACTCGGCTTGTCATACGAGAACTCGGACTTCAGATAATCCATCTGCTCCAGTGTCGCATCATAGAAAACCTGGCTCTCGCCGGTCGGCGCCAGCACAATGAATTCATGGCTCAAATCTCCGCCGATGGGTCCCGTGTCGGCCATCATTGGGATCGCCCGCACACCCAGCCGCTGAAACGTGCGCATATATGCCAGCATCATCCGGCGATACGTGCTGACAGCCCCGTCATAGTCCAGGTCGAAGGAATAGCCGTCCTTCATCAGGAATTCCCGCCCGCGCATCACGCCAAACCGCGGCCGCATCTCGTCGCGAAACTTCCACTGGATGTGATACAGCGTCTGCGGCAGCTCGCGGTAGGACTTGATCGTGTTGCGCGCCAGATCGGTTATCATCTCCTCGTTCGTCGGCCCATACAGCAGATCACGCTCATGCCGGTCCCGGATGCGCAGCATCTCCGGCCCATATGCATCATACCGCCCGCTCTCGCGCCACAGATCAGCGGTCTGCAGCGTCGGCATCAGCATCTCCTGCGCCCCCGCCGCGTCCTGCTCCTGCCGCACGATCGTCTCGATGTTCCGCAGCACAAGCAGCCCCGCCGGCAGCCAGGCATAGATGCCGGACGCTGTCTGCCTTACGAGCCCGGCGCGCAGCATCAGCCGATGCGAGGCAATCTGCGCCTCGGCCGGGGTTTCCTTCAGCGTGGGAATGAACCCGTGAGAAAGGCGCATCTGGCGTCCTGTTATGGTGCTGGCCACAAACTACAGGGGCCGTCAGACCGTGGCCAGCCGCGCACAAACGCCGCGTATAGAAAAAGAGCGGTTAGCCTGCTCAAGACATGAATAAAAAGACATCAGATAGCCGACAGGCTAATAATGCTGCGTTGCAGCACGCGCTGACGCAAGAAAAACTATCACTTCATGTTAATATGTGATGACGGGCGGGTCATCTCCTGCTACCAAAAAAGAAGGCCCTGCACACCGGCGGCGGCAGGGCCAAGTTTAGGGAGGAAACGCCAGTCACACGGCAGGAGGAGGAAAAGTCCTCGTCCTGTCGGTGATCATCCGCGCGTTGATACCGCCCCGTCCACAAAAATCCGGCTCGATTTTCATGAAATTTCGTCTTTTCGGGCAGCCATTGCCCGGAAACTAAGCTTTAAGGCGATCGCCCTGTATAATCATCGGGCATTTTAAGAATGCCATGTCTAAAACTGAGCCAGTCGCTCCGGATCAGCAGCATCACCACCACCCAGATCAGCAACGACACCAGCGTCGTCACCAGCAGCTTACGCCCCATGCGCGGCCGGGCCGGCGCGCCGCGCCACCCCGTTGCCGCATCCGGCTCCGCCACCGGTGCCGTCCCGATCGGCAATACGGCAAACAGCGCCGTCCACCAAATCAGCACATACACCACGAATGCCGTGAACCAGTTCATCCCTGAACAGACAAAAGTTTTTTGCTTCTTTTTTTCAAAAAAGAAGGCCTTCCTTTCTACACCCGCAACAAATGCACATCCACCATCGGCTTCTTCCCGAGCTTCCGCCCAACGATCTTCCTCAGCGCCGCCCTCGCCGCATCCGCCAACGCCGAATCATCCCGCCGCAAAGGCGCCGGCAAATCCGCCACCGCCGCGCCAAAGTCCCGGCTCAGCCGCTCTGTCTCCGGATCCTCCGGCTCGAACAGGCCGGGCGCGGTCACCCTTGCCTTGCCCATCAGCCGCCCTGTCGCATCAACCGCCAGGCTGCCGACCACCACGCCGTTGAACAGCATGCGCCGGCGCGCGGCCATCACGCCGCCCACCAGCGGCACCACCCGGTTGCCGTCCAGTGCAAGCCGCCCCACCGGCGCCGAGTCGGTCACCGCCGGCCGGCCAGGGAACAAGGTGAGGATGTCGCCATTCTCCAGCATCAGCGGCGTGGCCCCCAGTTCTTGCGCCAGCGCCGCATGCGCGGACAGATGCCGCCACTCGCCATGCACCGGCACGGAATATTGCGGCCGCACCAGCCGATACAGCCGGCGCAATTCATCGCGCGCCGGATGGCCACTCACATGCACCATGTGATCATCATCGGTCATCACCCGCACGCCACGGCGCACCAGATTGTCCTGCACCGCGCCAATGGCTTTCTCATTGCCCGGAATCATCCGGCTCGAGAAAATCACCGTGTCGCCCTCGCCCAGCGCGATGTTTGGATGCGTGTCCGCCGCCACCCGCGCCAGCGCGCTGCGCGCCTCGCCCTGGCTGCCGGTGATCAGGATCAGCAAATTGCCGTCCTCGATATCGTTCGCCGCATCCTCGCTCACAAATTGCGGGATCGTGGACAGATATCCGGACTCCCTCGCCGCCGTCTCCAAGTTCCGCAAGCTGCGTCCCACCAGCGCCACGCTGCGCCCGGCATCCTTGGCCGCGATTGCCACGCTCTCCACCCGCGCCACGTTGCTCGCGAAGCACGTGACCGCAATCCGCCCCTGGATGGACTTGATAAGCGCAGCGAGCGACTTGCGCACGTCGCCCTCACTCCCGGAATGCCCTTCTACCAGCGCGTTCGTGCTGTCGCACACCATCGCCAGCACGCCCTCATCGCCCAGCGCGGAAAACGCCGCCTCATCCGTCGGCGGCCCTACCAGCGGATTCGGGTCCAGCTTCCAATCACCAGTATGCACAATCGTGCCATACGGCGTGCGGATCGCCAGGCCCTGCGCCTCCGGCGTGGAATGCGCCACACGCAAAAACTGCAGGCGGAAAGGGCCAAGTTCAAAACTGCCGCCCGGCGCAATCACGTGGATCTTTACGTCGTTATTCAGATGCGCCTCGGTCAGCTTCCGCCGCAGCACCGCCGCGGTGAACGGCGTGGCATAGACCGGGCACCGCAACTGCCGCCACAAATGCGCCACCGCGCCCACATGGTCCTCATGAGCGTGCGTGATCACCAGCCCCAGCAGCTTGTCCCGCCGCTCAGCGATGAAGGCGGGATCAGGCATGATCACATCCGCCTCCGGCAGCTCATTGCCGCCGAACCCGATGCCGCAATCCACGGCCAGCCAGTGGCCGTCGCAGCGGTATAGGTTCAAGTTCATGCCAATTTCGCCCGTCCCGCCCAAAGGCAGGAAGGCAAGGTCACCCGTTGTTACGTCCATCAATCGCCTTCAATCGTTCTTGGTCTGTTAATGTCAAAAGGAGCACGCGGTAATCTTGGGGCCGGATTGCGCTCCGCCAGCAGGCGCAGCCCGTCCAGAGTCAGGTCCGGGTCAATCCGGTCGAATATCTCGGTGCCCTCGGAGAACAGCGGGGCCAGTCCGCCCGTCGCCACAATCTTCGCAGGCACCTCTATCTCTCTGCGCATCCGGGTCACCAGACCCTCGATCAATCCCACATAACCCCAATACACACCGGATTGCATGGCGGACACCGTCCCGGTGCCAATCACCGCTTGCGGTCTGCCGATGCCGATCCTGGGGAGCCGGGCCGCTGCCTGGTGCAGCGCCTCGATGGACAGGTTGATCCCGGGGGCAATCGCGCCACCCAGATACGCACCGTCGGACCCTACCACATCAAATGTGGTCGCGGTGCCAAAATCGATCACGATCAGCGCAGACCTGAAATGCTTGTAGGCCGCCAGGGCGTTCAGCAGCCGGTCCGCGCCCACGTCCTCCGGGTTGTCCACCCGTATATCGAACCCCCAATCCAGCGTCGCCCGCGCAATCAGCGGTTCCACCATGAACCACTCCCGGCACAGCCGACGCAGGTGGTAGAGCGCGGCCGGCACCACGGTCCCGATCACCGCGCCGCTCACCAGGTCCGGCGTCAATTTGCAATGCGTCAGCAGGGTCAGCAGCCACACCGCATATTCGTCGCTGGTGCGCTGCGGCTCGGTCGCTATCCGCCAGATGCCGGCCCATTTGCGGCCGTCATGTACGGCGAAAACCACGTTGGTGTTGCCGGCGTCGACGACTAACAGCATAGGCAAGGCCTTCTTTTTTTGAAAAAAAAGAAGCAAAAAAACTTTTCTCCCGCTGTCGCGGTCTCAATGGATACAAGTTTTTTGGTTCTTTTTTTCAAAAAAGAACAGCTTCCTTTCTGTT
>CAZZYR010000165.1:0-5811 GCA_964658235.1 uncultured Acetobacteraceae bacterium
CGTTGATCTTCTTGTCGCCGGCCTTGGCGAGGATCACGGTGAACTCGGTCTGCTCTTCCACGGGGGCTGCGGCAGCGCCACCACCCACGGGGGCCGCGGCCACAGCCGCAGGTGCGGCGGCGGAGACGCCCCACTTCTCTTCCAGCATCTTGGAAAGCTCGGCGGCTTCCAGCACGGTCAGGGCGGACAGGTCGTCCACCAGCTTCGTCAAATCGGCCATTCTACTATTCCTTAGTTAGCGTTTGCTCGGTTCCATGCAAGGCCGGTCCTCCGGCCCTGTGTCTTAGGCTGCTTCAGCCTCGTCCTTCTTCGAATAGGCTGCCAAAACGCGCGCGATCCCGGCGGCCGGCGCGGCGATGACGCTGGCGATCCTGGTGGCCGGGGTATTGAGCATTCCCAGCAATCCAGCGCGCAGCACATCGAGCGACGGCAGTTCCGACAGCGCCTTGACCCCGGATGCGTCCAGCATCTGAGTGCCAAGGGCACCACCGATCACCACCAGTTTCTCGTTGGTCTTGGCGAACTCGACGCAAACCTTGCTGACGGCCACCGGATCGCGCGCCCAGGCGAGCGCGGTCGGTCCCTTCAGCATGGGCTTGATGGCGTCGAATCGGGTCCCATCCAGGGCGAGGACGGCCAGCCGGTTCTTCGCGACTTTGAAGTTCGCACCCGCCGCCCGCATCCGGTTTCGCAAATCCGTCACCTCGGCCACGGTCATTCCCTGATTCCGGGTGACCACAACCATGGACGTCTCGGCGAAGACGGCGGCGAGCGATGAGACGAACTCTCGCTTCTCCGTACGGTCCAAATCCCGTCTCCTTTCTGGCCCCAAAGTGGCGATGCCACCGCAGGACCGGGTTTCCCTCAGGGCAGGATGACATCATCCAGCCCGGTTCGCCTGTCCTGTAAGCAAGCCGGAACCGCCAAACACCTTTCGGTATCGGGCTTCTCCCGTCTTCCACGCGCGAACCCGGAGGTTCCTTAGGGCCTTGCGGCCACGTGCGGTCTTGGACAGGTTCGGAGTAGCCTTGCGGCCACCCCTGCCCACCGGCGCCTCGCGAGGCGCCGACGTATTCTGATCAGCCAGCCAGGCTGGACACATCCACGCGGATGCCGGGGCCCATGGAGGAGCTCAACGACACCTTCTGCAGATACGTGCCCTTGGCACCCGTCGGTTTAGCCTTCTGGATGGCATCCACGAACGCGCGGATATTCTCCAGCAACTTGTCGCTCTCGAAGCTGGCCTTGCCGATGCCGGCGTGGATGATGCCGGCCTTCTCCGCGCGGAACTCCACCTGGCCGGCGCGGGCGGCGGTGACCGCGCCCTTGACGTCCATGGTGACGGTGCCGAGCTTCGGATTCGGCATTAGGCCGCGCGGGCCGAGTATCTTACCTAGCCGGCCGACCAGGCCCATCATGTCCGGCGTGGCGATGCAACGATCGAAATTGATCTCGCCGGCCTGCACCTTCTCGGCCAGGTCGTCCGCACCCACCACGTCCGCGCCGGCGGCCAGCGCCTCCTCGGCCTTCGCGCCACGGGCGAACACGCCGATGCGGACGGTCTTGCCGGTGCCGTTCGGCAAGCTGATCAGACCGCGCACCATCTGGTCCGCATGACGCGGGTCAATGCCAAGGCGCATGGAGATTTCAACCGTCTCGTCGAATTTCGCCTTAGCGTTCGTCTTGACGATGCCGAGCGCCTCATCCAGCGCATAGTTCTTGGTGCGGTCGATGTTGCCCTGGGCCGCCGTCAGGCGCTTGTTGTGTGCCATTTCTCAGCCCTCCACCACAGCCAGACCCATCGATCGGGCCGATCCGGCCAGCATCTTCACGGCGGCCTCCACACTGGCGGCATTCATATCCACCATCTTGATCGCGGCGATCTCCCGAAGTTGCGTCATCGTCACACGACCCACGGTGGCGCCCTTGCCTGGCGTGGTGCTGCCGGCGGTGACGCCGGCGGCCTTCTTGATGAAATAAGTGTTCGGCGGGGTCTTGGTGATGAAGCTGAACGTGCGGTCACCGAAAGCGGTGATCACCACGGGCACCGGCATGCCGGGCTCCATGCCCTGGGTGCGGGCGTTGAATTCCTTGCAGAACTGCATGATGTTCAGGCCGCGTTGCCCCAAAGCCGGCCCGACCGGTGGGGACGGATTAGCCTTGCCCGCCGGTATCTGCAACTTCACGTAGCCGACGATTTTCTTTGCCATGCCTATCCAGGCTCCTCATTGAAAGGGCCGGACCGCGGTGCAAACGACACAGGGCGCTCAGCGGCCGCAGCCGATAAGCGCCAGATATCTCCCGCGTTCCAAACGAGGGGCGTCCTTAGCCCGGCACGCTGCGGGTTGTCAACCGCCCGTTAGGTGTTACCGCTCCGTGACCGCAAGCGGCAGCGGATCATGCGTATTGAGCCAGATGCCATGCGGCGACCGTCCCACTGGCAAACGCTCGATTGCCCCGCTTGCCGGATCTATCACGGCAACCGATTGGGCAAACCGCAAGGTCGCCCAGATCTTGCCGTCCGGCGCGAAGTCCAGGTCATCCGGACCTCCTGGGACGCTGATGGTTCGCAAAACAGCCAAGCTAACCGGATCAATAACTGTCAGCGTGCCGTCGACTCTGTTTGTAGCATAGATCAGCTTACCGTCGTGGCTCACGAACATCGTGTGGGCGCCGCGGCCGGTTTCAACCGTGCGCTCCACATGGCCGTCCACCGGGTCCACCACGGCGAAATGCGCCTCACCCATGATCCCCACCAGTAAGCGGCCGCGGCTCCACAGAACGCCGGCGGGCGTGCGCCCCACCTTGCTCGTCCACAGCACCCGGCCGGAAGCGGTCTCGATAGCAATCAGGCGGTCGGAGCCCTGCAGGCTAACGAAGACCACGCTGGAGTCGGGTGCATAATTGATGTGGCTGGGCAGGCTGCGGGCGGGCACGCGGTGGAGCAGTCTCAAAGTTGCCGCGTCGTAGATGTCAATCTGGGCGCGCGCCAACCCGGCGATGGTCAGATAGCGTCCGTCCGGCGAATATTGCAGCTGATACGGATCGCTGATCGTGATCTGGCGCTGCATCGCGCCGGTATGGGGATCCAAAAAAAACAAGGTATTTCCGGCAGTGTCTCCCACCACCAGGGATTTGTGGTCCGGGGTCAGCGCCATGTGATGCGGCTCCCGAAGCATCGGGATTCGACGCAGTTCCTGCCTTGTGTCCACGTCCAGCAAACTCATGCTGGCGTCGTTCGAATTTATGACGAACGCGATGCCAGCGGCGCGGCCCAGACACGGTGCCAGCAACGTGGCAAGGAGGATGGCGCGGAACAACATCGGCAGGCCTCGGGCTTGGTGCCGAAGTGCCTACAGCGATTCGGCGGATGATGGCCAGAGCGCCGTCACCCGCTACAGGATCAGATCACGTGGAACAGATAGAGGAGAATGATGACCGGGATGGGAATACCGAGAAACCAGAGGAGTGCGCCCCGCATTGCTGCCGTTCCTGTGTTGCCGATTGAGGAACGTGATTAGCATGCGGGAGTTGCAACGATGCCTAGGCGGCCAGCCGCGCGCGCAGCTTTCCGAGGCGCGCGACCCCGGAAAGACGTCGGTCCAGGAAGTCGAGTGTCTCGGTCATCTCTCCGTCGCCATTGAGCCAATACAGTAGCGTCGTCGTGTAGACCCCCGCCAGAATGGCTCGCTTGGTATACCAGCTGAAATCCGCGCTGGTGTCGCCGGCCGCTGCCCAGATGGCATCCACGGTGCCAGCGGTGCTCCGCGCGGCGGTGAACGCCCGTCCGGGTTTGGCCAGCACGGCAACGGCGCGACGGACAGCATCCCTGTGCGGCTCCGCCTGCGCCAGGCGGGTCGCGATCAGCAGCCGGACCCGGCGAGAGATTTTCGGCTCGGCCGCGCAAGCGGCGGCACAGGCTTCCGCCATGTCCCGGTTGGCCATGTCTATATAAGCCTCCACCATCTCAAGAGGCCCTCCAGGGAACAGCAAGTCGGCGGATGGACCAATGGCGAGAAGGAGCGCGTGGCTGGTCCAGCCATAGTCGGCGACCAGCGGCAGAAGGGCTCGGATAGCCAAGTCACGCGCCTGGCGGCGATCATAGGTTTCGGTAGTCATCTTGCCGGCCCCGCTTCCGGCGCCGCAGCGCGGTTCATCTCCTCAACAAAGCCGAACTGGGAGAAATCCGTGACACGCATGGGGTAGAGTATCCCATCCAGATGGTCGTATTCGTGCTGCACCACGTTGGCATGCAGGCCGTCCACCTCGCCTCCAACCGGTTTGGCGTCGCAATCGACGCCGGAATAGCGGATCCGCGCAAAGCGCGGGACGGTGGCACGCAAACCTGGAATTGACAGGCAGCCCTCCACGCGCAGGACGATTTCCTCGCCAGCCGGCTCGATCATGGGGTTGATCACCACGCTGGGCGGCACTGCCGCCTCGCCGGTGCGGGAGGACGGCAGATGGAAAACGAACAAACGGAGGGGCACATGAACCTGCGGCGCTGCCAGGCCGATGCCTGGAGCGTCGATCATGGTCTCGATCATGTCATCCACCAGGCGCCTGATTTCGGGCGCTCCCGGATCAGCGACAACGGCCGCGCGTTGGAGGAGGATAGGGTGACCCATTCGGGCGATTTTCAGCAGGGCCATGGACCGTATATGGCGCGGTGCGGCGCGTGCGGGAGGGCCGATTTGGCGCTTGGGGTCTTGCGGTGACTTATGATATAGGCCGCGCCTCGCCGGTGACTCGCCGGACGGTATGGCCATACGCGCGCCCGTAGTGAAGCGGGCAAAACAAGTAGGGAGTAGGCGGCCAAGTGCAGGTTCTCGTTCGTGACAACAATGTCGATCAGGCTCTCAAGGCGCTCAAGAAGAAGATGCAGCGCGAGGGCATTTTCCGTGAGATGAAACTGCGCCGCCACTTTGAGAAGCCGTCCGAACGCCGAGCCCGTGAGGCTGCCGAGGCCGTGCGCCGTGCCCGCAAGCTGGAGCGCAAACGTCTGGAACGCGAAGGCTTCTAGCCCTCGCCATCCTTCGTCGCCGTTGAAAACGCGATGCGCCCGGCGCGCCATCGCGTTTTTTTACGCACTGCTCGTTGCAAAACATACAGCAAGTTGCGCTTGCAATTGTGTGTATGCTGCGCTGCGAAACCATCGTTGCTGAAGCGTGTTCAAGACCTTGGCGGATCGGCCATTCAGGGCGCCCTGCCCGGATTGACAGCATCCAGAAGGAAATTGATCCATGCGCATCGCCCAGATCGCTCCCCTGCACGAAGCCGTTCCACCGAAGCTCTATGGGGGCACGGAGCGGGTCGTATCCTTCCTAACCGAGGAACTGATGGCACAGGGGCATGATGTAACCCTCTTTGCGAGCGGCGACTCGGTCACCTCAGCACGTCTTCATCCAGTTTGGCCGCGCGCACTTCGGCTTGATCAATCAATCCGTGACCCGATAGCGCCTCACATGCTTCTGATGGAGGAGGTCTATCGTCAAGCGGCCGACTTCGATGTGCTCCACTTTCACATGGACTACTGGCCGTTCAGCCTGTTTTCCCGCCAGCGCACACCGTTCGTCACCACACTGCATGGCCGGTTGGATCTCCCTGAACTCAAACCGGTTTTCAAGACGTTTCCGACGATGCCGGTGGTGTCCATCAGTAATGCGCAACGCCGTCCGCTTCCGGAGGCACGTTTTGTTGCAACCGTCTTGCATGGTCTGCCGGAGACTTTGCTAACCCCGCAAAAGGTCGCGCCAAGTTATCTGGCGTTCCTCGGCCGGATTGCGCCCGAAAAGGGGCCGGATCGGGGGG
>CAZZYR010000166.1:0-5799 GCA_964658235.1 uncultured Acetobacteraceae bacterium
CGCGACCAGTGGCACACCATGACCCGCACCGGCCTGGCCCCGGATCTGATGGCCCACATGCCGGAGCCCACCATCGCCATCCACCCGAAGGACGCCGCCGGCCTCGGCCTTGCCCAGGACGATCTCGCGCGCATCACCACGTATCAGGGCACCGCCATCCTCCGCGTGACCCTGGACCACGCCCAGCGCCACGGCGAAATTCACGCCCCCATGCACTGGACGGACTCCTTCTCCTCCGCCGGACCCATCGGCCGCCTTGTGTCCGCCCGCACGGACCCGCATTCCGGCCAGCCCGAACTCAAGGCCACCCGCGCCGCCCTGTCCTGTGTCGCCACGCATTTCCATGGCCTGCTGCTGCGCCGGGACGCCCCCCACCTCGCCCCCATCTGCCACTGGTCGCGCATCCCCACCGCACGCGGCCAGACCTGGCGCCTCACCGGCACTGCCCCTCTCGCCACATCGGAGGAGCTCCGCCTGTTTGCCGGCCTGCTGCTGCCCGAAACCCCCGGCTGCGAACGCCTGGAAATGGCGGACCGCCGCCGCGGCGTGCTGCGCGTGGCCCTGATGCAGGACGCCCGTTTGCATGCCTGCCTCTTCCTCGCGCCGGACCGCGCCGCGCTCCCGCCGCCCGGCGCGCTGGCCGAATTGCTCGGCGAACACGTGGCGCCGCCCGCCCGCGCAAGCCTCCTCGCCGGCGCCAAGCTAGGCGGCCAGTCCGAGGACGGCCCGCGGGTTTGCGCCTGTTTCGGCGTCTCGCGCGGCGCCATCCGCCACGCCGTCGTCACACACCGGCTGCGCACCGTGGAGCAGGTGGGCGCCACGTTGCGCGCCGGCACCAATTGCGGCTCCTGCGTGCCGGAGATTGCGGCCCTGCTGAGGGAGTTGCAGGTGACGGCTTGAGGAAGGCCTTCTTTTTTGAAAAAAAGAAGTCCGTGCGTTCCTTTACGCCAACCTCGCCGCGCGTGTGTCCGCTGCCTCCGGGCCAACCACCACGCAATTGCGTCCGCGCCGCTTGGCCTCGTACAGCCGCTGGTCGGCTTCCTCGATCAAAAATGCAATGGTTTTCACAGGGGCGGTCACCATGGACACGCCCAGGCTCACCGTTACCAGATGATGCGCGCCGCCGCCGGGATGCGGCAAACCCCGCGCCAGCACGGCCAGACGCACCTGCTCCGCCACGTCGCCGCCTTCCTCCAACGACGCATGCGGCAGGATGATTGCAAACTCTTCGCCGCCATAGCGCACCAAGGTGTCGCGCTCGTCGCGCACGCACCGCGCCACGGCACGTGCCACCGCGCCCAGGCATTCATCGCCGGCCTGATGCCCCAGCGCATCGTTGAATTGCTTGAAGCAGTCGATGTCGAACATAACCAGCGTCACATGCATCGGCGCGTCGGATGCCGCCTGCCAGAGCGCCGTCATCACGTCATCGAAGCAGCGCCGGTTGCCCAATCCGGTCAACGCATCGATCTGCGTCATGCGTTCAAGCATTCTGTTCTGCGCCGCCAGCATCTCCCGGCCGATCGTGGCTTGCAATGTGAACAGGAACACCCGCCTGTCCCGCACTTCCAGCCGCCATGCGAATACCGTTGTGGCAATGCCGATCGCCAACGCTGTCAGCACTAAAGACGGGCGCCCAGTGTCTGGAACGAAACGCAGGGTCAATGCCTCTGTGACATAGATCGCGCAGGACAGGCTGTTGATGATGGCCGCCTGCCGCACGCTGACCCTGCAGGTCAACACCGCCAGTTGGAGGAGCGGGACGGCCTGGAAATTCGGCAGCGCGGTCGCGCTCGTGACGGACATATTCAGAAAACCGGCTATCACGTTCGGCGCCGTCAGCAACGCGGTGAGAAGCGCCGGAGTCCAACGCCCGGTCATCCCCCGCCAGTCCAGCAGAACAAACAGGATTGCGGCCGGGGTCAGCAGCCCAAAGCGCAAGATGGCGGACGCCAGGACGGCTTCCGGAATAGCGTGTATTTCCGGGATGAAGAAAGCGTCGAACACCGCAATCAGCAGCACTAGGGTAATGCGGTTATACTGCCGCGCGTGATTGGCCTGCTCAGCCTGATAACGCTGCTCTAATCCAATGTCCCTGAACGCAATGCGGATACCCTCGCGGTCAAGCTCACGCTCGATTGCGGGGATGTCCGCGAAATCTGCCGCCACCGAACTGGCACCCTCTCTAACAAGTCGGCTGCCGTTGTGCCGCCCGGGCATGATAGCCGCCGCAGCTTACTGAATTCCTTCCCGGGCGCTAGCCTCAGCGGCGCCCGGCCGTCCCTCGGCCCGCTCGCCTGCTCAGGCTCGCTTTCTTGTGCGCGCCTTGGCAGGCGGCGCCAGCAGCGGCGCCAGAAAGCGCCCCGTGTGGCTCCCCGCCACGCCGGCGATCGTCTCCGGCGTGCCTTCCGCCACAATCTGCCCGCCGCCATCGCCGCCCTCGGGCCCCATGTCGATCACCCAGTCCGCCGTCTTGATCACCTCCAGATTATGCTCGATCACCACCACCGTGTTGCCGTGGTCCACCAGCGCGTGCAGCACCTCCAGCAGCTTGCGTATGTCCTCGAAATGCAGCCCCGTCGTTGGCTCGTCCAGGATATACAGCGTCCGCCCGGTCGCCCGCCGCGCCAGCTCCTTGGCCAGCTTGATCCGCTGCGCCTCGCCACCGGACAATGTCGTCGATTGCTGCCCAAGGCTGATATAGCCCAACCCCACGCGCTGCAGGATGCTCAGCCGGTCATTGATTCGGGAGACAGCGGAAAACAGCGGCTGCGCCTCATCCACCGTCATCGCCAAAATTTCGGCGATCGACCGTCCGCGGAACTTCACCTCCAAAGTCTCGCGGTTATACCTGGCACCCTTGCACGTGTCGCAGGTGACGAAAACATCGGGCAGGAAGTGCATCTCGATCTTCAGCACGCCGTCGCCCTGGCACGCCTCGCACCGTCCGCCCTTCACGTTGAAGCTGAACCGTCCGGCTTTATACCCGCGCAGCTTGCTCTCCGGCAGCTCCGCAAACCAATCGCGTATCGGCGCGAACAGATCGGTATAGGTTGCCGGATTGCTCCTCGGCGTGCGCCCGATCGGCGACTGGTCGATGTCGATGATCTTGTCCAGCTCGCCAAGACCGTCGATCCGCACATGCGCGGATGGCACCTCGCCTGACCCCATCAGCCGGCGGGACGCCGCCTTGTACAGCGTGTCGATCACCAGCGTGGACTTGCCCCCGCCGGACACGCCCGTCACACAGGTAAACGTCCCCAACGGAAAACTTGCCGACACAGACTTCAGATTATGCCCGGTGGCGCCCACCACCGTCAGCACCCGCTTCGGATTATACGCCCGCCTGCGTGCCGGCGTCTCGATCCGCCGCCGCCCGCTCAGATAATCCCCGGTCAGGGACGCGGGGTTCGCCGCCACCTCCGCCGGTGTTCCCTTCGCGATCACATGCCCGCCGTTCATCCCCGCCCGCGGACCCATGTCGATCAGGTAATCCGCCTGGCGGATCGCATCCTCGTCATGCTCCACCACCAGCACGGTATTACCCAGCGACTTCAGCCGCTGCAGCGTCCCCAGCAGCCGCTCGTTATCCCGCTGATGCAGCCCGATCGACGGCTCATCGAGCACATACAGCACGCCCGTCAGCCCGCTGCCGATCTGGCTTGCCAGCCTGATCCGCTGGCTCTCCCCACCTGACAACGTTGTCGATCCACGCGACAAACTCAGGTAATCCAGCCCTACATCCACCAGGAACCGCAGCCGCTCCACAATCTCCCGCAGAATCCTGCGCGCAATCTCCGCCCGCTGCGGGCTCAGCGTCGCTTCCACACCCTTGAACCAATCAAGCGCATTCCTGATGGACAGATCGGACGCCGCCGCAATCGTGCGCCCGTCGATCTTGACCGCCAGCGCCTCAGGCTTCAGCCGCGCGCCATGGCACACCGCGCACGGCTTCTCCGCCTGATACCGGCTCATCTCCTCGCGCGTCCACGCGCTGTCCGTCTCCTTCCATCGCCGCTCGAGGTTTTTCAGAACACCCTCGAACGGCTTCTTCACCGAATAGCTGCGCACGCTGTCCTTGTAGCTCATCTCCACCACGGTGCTGCCCGTGCCGTTCAGGATCGCGTCCCGCACCGCCTCCGGCAGCTCGTCCCACGGCGTTCGCGTGGTGATCTTGAAATGCCGTGCCAGGCTCTGCAGCGTCTGGTCGAAATACGGGCTCATCGCGCCCGTCCACGGCGCAATCGCGCCCTCCGCCAGGCTCCGCCGCTCATCCGGCACCACCATCGCCGGATCGAAGAATACTTCCACCCCCAGCCCGTCACACGCCGGACACGCGCCATGCGGTGAATTGAAGCTGAACAGCCGCGGTTCGATATCCTCGATCGTGAATCCGCTCACCGGACAGGCGAAGCGCGATGAAAACACCGTGCGCGCGCCCGTATCGGCGTCCTCCGCATACACGATCCCGTCCGGCACCATCCCCAAGCCGGTTTCGAAACTATCCGCCAGACGCTGTTCCGCGCCCGCCCGCACCACGATGCGGTCCACCACCGCCTCCACCGTGTGCTTGGTCTTCCTGTTCAGCGCAGGCACATCGCCCACGTCGTACAGCGTCCCATCCACCTTCGCGCGCGTGAACCCGCGCCGCTGCAGCTCCGCCAGCTCCTTGCGGTATTCCCCCTTCCTGTCGCGCACCACGGGTGCGAGCAGCAGAAGCCGCGTGCCCTCCTTCATGGCCATCACGCGGTCCACCATCTGGCTCACCGTCTGCGCTTCGATCGGCAGCCCCGTCGCCGGCGAATACGGCACGCCCGCCCGCGCCCACAGCAGCCGCATGTAGTCGTGGATTTCCGTCACCGTCCCCACGGTGCTGCGCGGATTCCGGCTCGTCGTTTTCTGCTCGATCGAAATCGCCGGGCTCAGCCCCTCGATGCTGTCCACATCCGGCTTGCCCATCAGCTCCAGGAACTGCCGCGCATAACTGGACAGGCTTTCCACATACCGCCGCTGCCCCTCGGCGTAGATCGTGTCGAAGGCGAGCGAACTTTTCCCGCTGCCGGACAAGCCGGTAATCACCGTCAGCTGGTCGCGCGGAATCTCCACGTCAATGTTCTTGAGGTTATGTTCGCGGGCGCCGCGGACGATGATGTTGGACAATGGAAAAATCCCAAGGAAGGAAGCAGTTCTTTTTTGAAAAAAAGAACCAAAAAACTTTCATCAATTGAGTCCGCGACAGCACTGACAAAAGTTTTTTGCTTCTTTTTTTCAAAAAAGAAGTCTTACCTAAAATATAGTGTAGCCCCCATCGATCAGGAAGTCCCCACCCGTATGCCAACCTGACGCCTCACTCATCAAATACACCGCAATTCCGCCAAAATCCCCCGGCCGCCCCCACCTGCGCATCGGTATCCGCGGCTTCACATTCCCGGCAAACCGCTCGCTCGCGAACGCATCGGCCGTCATTTCCGTCTCCACCCATCCCGGCAAAATCGAGTGCGCCCGTATCCCGTGCCGCGCATATTCCACCGCCAGCGCCCGCATCATGGACACCACCGCCCCCTTTGACGCGCCATAATGCTCATTGCGCGCCGCGCCCATCACCGCCGCCATGGAGGACGTGGCCACCAGCACGCCCCCGCCGCCGCGCGCCACCATATGCCGCGCCGCCGCCCGCAGCGTCAGAAACACGCCGTCCACATTGATGCGCATCACCCGCCGCCACTCGGCCGCACTCATCTCCCCGAAGCTTGGCGTCCCCCGTCCGCCCACGCCCGCATTGGCGAAACACCCGTCCAC
>CAZZYR010000167.1:0-5784 GCA_964658235.1 uncultured Acetobacteraceae bacterium
GCAGGCCAAACTTCGCCGCCGCCTCACCGGTCGCGTCGTACAGCGCCTCCGCCAGCGCATCGTCCGGCAGCACGATCTCGCCCCGCCGATGCGCCGCCTCGTACGCCGTCCCAGGCTCGATCGTCAGCTGATACAAACTCAGATGGTCCGCCGCCAAGGCCAGCGCCCGGGCCAGCTCCTTCCGCCACGCGGCCAACGACTGCCCCGGCCGCGCATAGATCAGGTCGAAGGATAGACGTGGAAACATCCGCCGCGCGAGCTCCAGCGCCGCCATCGCCTCCGCGGCACTATGCTCCCGTCCCAGTCCGGCCAGGGCCGCGTCATCCAGCGCCTGCACCCCCAGGCTCAGCCGCCCCACCCCCGCCGCCCGGAACGCCGCCAGCCGCCCTGCCTCCACGCTGGTCGGGTTCGCCTCCAGCGTCACCTCCAGGTCATCATCCGCCTCGAACAATGCCCGCGCATCCGCGATCAATGCCCCAACCGTCTCCGGTGCCATCAGGCTCGGCGTGCCCCCGCCGAAAAAGATCGAGCCAAGCCGCCGCCGGCCCAGCCTGGCTGCCTCCCACGCCAGCTCCGCCCGCAATGTGGCGGCGAACCGCCCCTGGGGCAGCACCTCCCGCACATGACTGTTGAAGTCGCAATACGGACATTTCCGCAGGCAAAACGGCCAGTGGATGTAAAGGGCGAGCGTCTCCATAGGCGGCCATATCCACCCCCGTCGGGGCAGCCGCAAGCTACCGGCAAGCCGCACGAGCAATAACACATTGCGGCGAGTCGATTGTAACTAACAGATACAATTTTAAGTTGTGGTTAACAAATTATCCGCAACTGAATAATATATGTTAACGTTAGTATTCTACCGGTTGGCTAAATTGAATATACGAGCGTGTGTGTTTTCAGTGAGTTAGGTTTCACGCTCCGGAGAAAATAGATGCCTGCCGCCGCCAAGCTGGCTTATGAGACCGAAAGGCTTCAGGCGCTGTTCGCCCTGAACATTTTGGAATCAGAGCAATCCGCCGAGTTCGATGTTTTTCCGGAGCTGACAAGCCGGCTCTTCGACGTTCCCGTCGCCGCTATCTCGCTGGTTGACAAAGACCGCCAGTGGTTCAAGGCCAGCGTCGGCATGACGGAGAGCGAAACGCCCATTGAACACTCCTTCTGTGCGCACGCCATCCTCAATCCCGACGAAATCCTCGTCGTCCCGGATGCCACAAAGGACCCGCGCTTCGCGGATAATATCCAGGTCACCGGGGAATTCGGCCTTCGCTTCTACGTCGGCATTCCCATCATCGGTCCGTCCGGCCACCCCGTGGGCGCGCTCTGCGCAATCGACCAAGTACCGCGTCAGGTTACGAACGAAGAGCTTGAACAGCTTCGCTTGCTGGCTGTCGGTGTGTCCAGTGCGCTGCGCCTGCATGCGTCCATCGTCAAACTCCAGTTCCAGGCGGATACCGACCAACTCACCGGCCTCCTCAACCGCGCTGGATTCGAACGGCACGCCCGGCACGCGCCCCCGTTCGCGGAAGGCGCCGAAAACCCGGTCGGCCTGCTCGTGCTTGGGCTCGACAGCTTCAGCTCCATCAACGACCTGTTCGGTCATGCGGGTGGCGATATCGTCTTGCGCGAGGTGGCGGACCGGCTGCGGATGCTCGCCAGCCCGGCCCATTTGATCGGCCGTTTCGGCGGCGACGAATTCTGCATCCTGGTGCGGAACATCCGCAAAGTCGCCGAGCTGAACACGCTTGCCACCCGCATCCATGCTGCCTTTGAGCGGCCGGTCATCATTGAAAATCAGCCCGTTCCGTTCACCACGTCGATCGGCATTGCGACCGGCCAGTGGAACGCCGAAAGCCAGAGCCGCCTTTTCCAAAGGGCCGACGATGCGCTGTCGCAGGCCAAGCAGGTGGGGCGCGGGATCACCCAGTTCGCGGCCGCGGCCGCGCGGACACGCCGGCAGGCCCAGGACAACCGCCCCAGCGCCGGCCGATCAAGCATGAAAGATACGCTGCGCCAGGCGCTTGTCCCGGCGGGTCATGAACCCTTCACCTTGGCCCTGCAGCCCATCCACACCGCCGCGGGCGGCACTCTGACCGGGTTTGAGGCCTTGATCCGATGGCCGTTGCCGGACGGCGGGGTCCGCCTGCCGAATGACTTTCTTCCCGTCGCGGAAGCCAGCGGCCTGATCGTTCAGCTGGACCGCTGGGTCCTGAATCGCGCGTGCGAGCTGGCCGCCGCATGGCCCGCGCATCTGCACATCTCTTCCAATCTTTCGGCCGCCAATTTCTTCGCCGGCAATCTCGTGGAAACAGTCCGGGACACGCTCGCCCGCCACCGTTTGGAACCATCCCGCCTGAACCTGGAAATCACTGAAACCGTGCTTCTGCATGACCGCGCCCGCGTCCGTGCCGTCGTCACCGCCCTGCAGGCAATCGGCGTCCGCGTCATCCTGGATGATTTCGGCGCCGGCCACGCCAGCCTGGCCTATCTGCGGGACTATCCCTTCGATGGCCTGAAGATCGACCGCAGCTTCATCGCCGGCCTGGATCGGGACAGCACCAGCCGTCCGCTGATCCGCGCCATGATCGCCATGTCCCGCGCCCTGGGTCTGGAGACCATCGCCGAGGGCGTGGAGACCGAAACCCAACTGACCATCCTGCGCGAGGAGGGTGTCGATAGCGTCCAGGGCTACCTTCTCGGCCGCCCCACAGCCCCGGAAAAGATCAGTCTGCTCGGCAGTCCCGCCAGGCAGCCCCTCAGTTCGCGCCTGCTCCAACACGCCCAGCCGTCCATGGCGTGAAAAGCAACGGGCCTGCGAAAAGATGGGCGCCATGTCTTGCCACCCAACCCCGGCAGTGGTCAGACAGCGCCAAACAGTTCCGGATACCCGACCATGACACAGACCGCCCCACTCGGCTTCCCTGACGCCGCGCGCCACCTCGGCGTTCCCGTCCGCTTGCTTCGCCAGGCCATCCGCGCCGGCCGCATCCCCGCCCCGCCGCACGCCACCGCCACCGCCACCCTCTCGCCCGAATGGCTGGCCAGCGCCCAAGCCGCGGTGAAGGCCTCTCCCCGCACCCTGGCCAGAACCGGCCACCAGAAGGTCCCCCCCTTCGCCCGCTACGAAGGCACTTCCGCCTGGCGCAAATACCGCAACCGCGTCCGCGAGTTCAACCGGTTCCACGCGGCGTAAAACCGGCAGACAAAGCCTCCTTTCTTGCAAAAAAGAGGCAATCAACTTGTGTCAGCGCTGCCGCCGGTTGATCAACAACACACGTTTTTCGCTGAAGCCTTCCGCCGCACCTCAACAGTCGCTCTCCCGCGCTTGCGGGCGAGCGACTGCCTTTTTGTCAAGCGAGGTTCAATAGTCTCAGCGTGAGATTCGTCTCGCTCTGGTTCCAGCCGGTTTAGCTCGCATCATTGTCCGGCACGCCGCCCGCCGCCAGCGCACGATGCCCTGGCACACAGGCGATCAACTTGGCCGCCCCCGCCAGGCACATCCTGAAGCAAGCTTGACGTTGATCAAGAGGCTCACCCCTTCTTGGAATGCAGCAAATCCACATCCGGCGCCGGCAGCGTGTCCGCATACGTCGTTCCGTTCCAAACCCACCTGTCCTTCCCATGCACAAGCAGATCGAACATCCCCTTGTGCGATCGCCTGGACACCTTGATCGGCCCGCTGATCGAATCCAGAACCTTTGTCCAGCTTTCCCCATGCTTCACATACGCCGACGTGGAACACCCCGCCGAACCGCAAAACGACGCCGATTGCACCTGCACGAACAACGCCGCCGGCGCCGGCCGCACCGACAATCGCGCGGATCCCACCAGCATCACCGGCGGATCCCCCGCGCCCCGCGACTGCTTCAGGTCAGCCGCCACAAGCTGCGTCGCCGTCGCCTCCAGCGCGCTGCCCGGCTGCGTCGTCAGCGCAATCGTTGCGTCCGTCGAATGGCCAGCAGCCATCAGGAACAAAAGAAAGAAAGCACTTCTTTTTTGAAAAAAAGAAGCAAAAAACTTTTGTCCCTGCGCTGCGGCAACGTGTCGGGGCGACCAGATAAAAGTTTGTCGGTTCTTTTTTTCAAAAAAGAACTGCTTGCCTTGCCTAAACATGATTTTCCGTCCGCATCGCAATCTCCTCCAGCCGCGCCTCGTTCTGCTTCACGAACCGCAACACCCAAACCACCACCGCCACCGTCGCAATCCCCAGCACAATCTGGAACCGCTCGGACAGCCGGCTCGCCGCATTCCCCAGCGCATACGCAAACAACCCATGCACGCACGGCCACGCAATCCCGCCCGCCACCGTCCACAGCAGGAACGGCGCCACCCGCATGGCACTTGCGCCGGCCAGCAGCGCGTTGAAACTCCGCAGCACGCTCACGAACCGGCAGAAGAAAACCACCTTGCCGCCATGCGCGCGAAACAGATACCGCCCCAGCGCCAGCCGCCTGTCCGTCAGCCCAATCCGCCACCCATACCGCGCCAGCACCGGCGCCCCTATCTGCCGCCCGATCGTGAACCCCACGATATTGCCCGCAATCGCGCCCGCAATCGCCGCGGCGATGATCCAGCCAATGCTCAAATGCCCCGTCGTGCTCGCATAGATCGCGCTGCCGAAAAAAATCGTCTCCCCCGGAAACAGCAGCCCCGCGCACTCCACCGCCAACGCCAGCGTAATCACGCCATAGCCATATTCCCGCAGCAGGTGGTCGGCGAAATGCATCATCTCCGGCAGCCTAACCCGCCCACCCATCCAGGCGATAGAGAGTGACCGTCCGGCTCGTCCTGTCCTCCAGCTCCAGCGTCGTCGGCACCTCATGCCGCGCCAACGCCGTCATGCCTTCCGCCGGCACATACGCCCGCCCCGGATCGGCGATCAGCACCTCCGCGCCCCCCGCCGCCATGCCCCGCAGCCACGGCAAAATATGCCGCGCCATCGGCGCCTCATAACAAACATCCCCGCACACGATCAGGTCCCACCGGCAATCCTCTCCCACCACATCCGCTGCCACCGCCCGCACCGCCAGCCCGTTCGCCGACGCATTCATCCCGATCGCCGCCACCGCCAGCGCATCGATCTCCGCCGCCTCCACATCCGCGGCCCCCGCGCGCGCCGCCGCCAGCGCCGCCACCCCGCACCCCGCCGCAAAATCCAGCACGCGCCGCCCCCGCACGGCCACCACCCCATCCAGCATAACCCTTGCCAGCACCTGGCTCCCCGGCCACGCAAACGCCCAGAACGGCGGCGACATATTCGCCGCGCGCAGGAAGCTCTCGCTCGCCTGCCAGATCGGCGTAATCTCGCTCGCCAGCCAAAGCTCGAACTCCGGCACCAGCGCCGCCCTGCCCAAAGCCGTGTTCGCCCGGATAAACCCCTCCGGCGTCAAACCCTCCCCGCCACCAGCGCCGCCGCCACCGCCAGCCCCACCCCCCTGTTCATCTTGAACAACCCCAAACACACCGCCGGCGACCCAATCTCCAGCCGCGCCACCTGCCACGCCAGCACTCCGGCGGCGGCGGCGAGCAGCAGGTAAAACGGCGCGTGCAAACCCGACATCGCGCCCGCCAGCGCCAACAAGCCCACCGTCGCCGCGTAACAGCCGATCAGCAACGGCCGCGTGCTGGTGGCGAACAGCCTCGCCGTGGAGCGCACCCCGATCAGCGCGTCGTCCTCCCGGTCCTGATGCGCATAGATCGTGTCATAGCCCAAAATCCAGCAGATCGCCGCCGCGTACAGCGCAACGGCGACGCCATCGATCCGGCCGGTGGCGGCGGCATAACCCA
>CAZZYR010000168.1:0-5752 GCA_964658235.1 uncultured Acetobacteraceae bacterium
CGCGCGCGCCGGCCGCAAGACCGCAGCGTGCTGGGCGCGGCCTTGGCCGGGGCGGCGGGCGGGGTCTTGGAGGGGGCTGGCGCCGCCGCGGCAGGGGCCGTCGGTGGCGCAGCGGGCGGCGACTGCGCAGCCGGTTCGGCCGGGGGTTCGCGCGACGGCAACAGGCTGTCGAAGGCCGGGCCGCCATGCGGGCGGGGCGGCCGCGCGGCGGCGGCGTTCGGCGGCGTGTCGGCGTTTGATGGGACGGACGGCAGCGGCAACCGGTGGCTCCTTCGCGGCACGGCGGATGGCGGTGTGCGCAACGGAAGTGATCAGCAAGCGGCGGGCCAGTGCGCGGCGCTTGCGGAATCTGCCTGCGGCAACGGCCACGGGGCAAAATGCACCCGGCAAAAATTGCCGCCCGGCATGCAGCGTCCGGCCGATTATGGCGCGACGGCCAGCGATCGGCCAGCGCACGGTCACGGTTTGGCATGGCACGCTTCATGCTGCGTCGGCGGCACGCCCAGTCGAGGAGTTTTTAAATGTCGCTGTTCGGGTCAATGTATACTGCGGTGAGCGGTCTGAACGCGCAGGCGGCGGCCTTCACCAACATCAGCGACAACATGGCCAACAGCCAAACGGTGGGCTTCAAAGGCACGGACACCAGTTTCGCGGATTACCTGACCACCAGCACGTTGCAAGACAACCAATCCGGCACCGTGGCCAGCCGGCCGGAATACCAGAACGAGGTGCAGGGCGCGGTGACGCAAAGCAGCGATCCGCTGGGGATGGCCATCGCCGGCCAGGGATTCTTCTCCGTCTCCGAGCAGAATGCCACCAGCGCGCTGGGGACGCCGCAATTCTCCACGCAGAATTACTATACAAGAGCTGGCGATTTCACCACCAGCAAGAACGGCTATCTGGTCAACAGCGCCGGCGAATACCTCAATGGCTACACCGTCAATCCGGCCACCGGCATCGCCAACACCAGCGCGCTGGTGCCCATCCAAGTGACGCAGAACCATTTCGCGCCGGTGCCCACCACGACGGTGTCTCTGGTGGCCAACGTTCCGGCGGCACCGACGGCGGCGAGCAACCTGACTGCCGAGAGCGAAGTCTTTGACGGCACCGGCAGCCCGCATCAATTGCAGACCACCTGGACGCAGACTTCGGCGAACAACTGGACGCTGACGCTGGCGTCGCCGGACAATGTGGCGGGCGGCACGACCACGATCGGCACGGTGGCTGTCGCGTTCAACCAAAACGGCACATTGGCGTCCTTGACCGCGCCCACCGGCGCGGTGGCGGTGACCGGCTCGGCAACCGAGGGCGCGTTGCAGATCTCGCCCGATTTCGGTGCCGGCGTGCAGCCGATCACGCTGGATCTTGGCGCGTTCAACCAGTCCAACGGCGTCACGCAATTTGCCAGCACGGACTATCAGATCACCAGCGCCGCACAGGATGGCGCCGCGGCCGGCAGCTTCACAAATATTTCCGCCAATGCCGATGGCAGTATCGTGGCCAATTACGACAATGGTCGCGTCATCACGATCGCGCAGGTGCCGCTGGTGACGTTTGCCAACGCGAACGATCTGCAGCGGCAGAATGGCCAGGCGTTCACCGTTTCCAGCAGTTCGGGCGCGGCGCAGGTGGAGCATTCTGGGCAGAACGGGGCCGGCGGCCTGGTGATCGGCTCCACTGAAGCGTCCAACGTGGACATCGCCTCCGAACTGACCAAGCTGATTGTGGCGCAACAGGCCTATGGCGCCAGCGCGAAGGTGGTGACGACAGCTAATGAATTGCTGACCACGACGTTGAATATAAAACAGTAACTGCGGGGATAGGGCGCGGTGACGCGGAACATCATGATGCCGGTCCAGGCGTATCGCGGTGTGGCTGAGGCGGGCGCGCGGCGGTGAGCCTGAACCTGGCCCTGAGCATTGCCAGCGGCGGACTGTCCAATGTCAGCTATGGCCTGTCCGTGGTCTCGCAGAACGTGGCCAACGCATCCACGCCGCAATACGCGCTGGAGACAGCGACGCAGACCAGCTTGTCCGCGGGCGGCCAGGGGTTCGGCGTGCTGTCCGGGGTGGTGATCAGGACCACTGATCCTTCCCTGCAGGCGGAGGTGGGCGCGCAGACGGCCGAGAGCAGCGCCTGGACAACGGCGAGCAGCGCGCTGTCCACGCTGCAGCCGGTGCTGGGCACGGTGGGCGGCGGCACGGATCTGGGCAGCCGGTTGACCGCGGTGCAGAGCGCGTTCTCCACGCTGCAGGCCGATCCGGCGAACAGCACCGCGCAGGCAAGCGTGGTGAGCGCGGCAGCAGCCCTGGCGACGGGCATCAACACGTTGAGCACAGCCTACGGCACAGCGCGGCAGGCGGCGCAGGACGGGGTGACAAGCGGGGTGGCGCAGCTGAATACGGCACTGGCCACGCTGGGCGGGCTGAGCCGGCAGATCATCAGCCAGCGCGCGCAGGGGCTGAGCACGGCCGATCTGGAGAACCAGCGTGCGCAGACGGAGGCGGGAATCAGCCAGCTGGTCAGCACGCGCTTCGTGGACCAGCCGAACGGCGATGTGACGGTGCTGACCACAGGCGGCGCGCAATTGCCGACGGACGGGATGACGAAGCTGGTGGCGCCGGCCGCCAGCGCGGGCGCCCAGGTGTTCTATCCAGGCGGCGGCATCCCCGGGGTCACGCTTGGCGGCGTGGACATCACCACGCAGCTGAAGGGCGGCAGCATCGGCGCCAACATCACGCTGCGCGATGCCACCCTGCCCGCCTACCAGGCGGGGCTGGACGAATTTTCCGAAGGCCTGTCCAACAGGTTCGCGGCACAGGGGCTGGCGCTGTTCACCGATTCCACCGGCGCGGTGCCGGCGGCCACAGGGCCGCTGACCCAATCGGGCTATGTCGGCTATGCCGGCACGATCGGGGTGAACCCCGCCATCACCGCCACGCCCAGCCTGGTGCGGGACGGCACGCAGGCGGTGGCCGGATCCCCCACGGGCGCCAGCGCCTTCACGCCGAACCCCACCGGGCTGGCCGGTTTCGCGACATTGATCACGCGTGTGCTGAATTACGCGCTAGGGACGCAGGCGCAGGACGGCGTGCCGCAGACGCCGCTGGCGACCACCGGACTGGGGCCGGCCGGCACGGCGGCATCCGCCCTGCCCGCGCAGGCCAGCCTGAGCGAGGCGGCCAACGCGCTGACCGCATCCCAAGCCGCGGACAGCGCAGCGGCAACCGCGCAGGCCGGCGATGCGAAGGCCGTGCAAACATCCCTGCAGGCGAAGCTCACGGCCGGCACCGGCGTAGACATGAACACCGAGCTTGGACACATGGTGGTTTTGCAGGATGCCTTTGGCGCCAACGCGAAACTGGTAACCGCTGTGCAGACGATGTTCGGGGATGTATTGGCGATGGTGACATGACGGGCGCGATCTCCTCGGCGACGGATGTGGGCACGCTGAATACGGCGCTGTATAATTCCCAGATCACCAGCCAGACCATTGCCACGCTGACGGCGCAGGCCTCCAGCGGGCTTGTGTCCAGCGACTACGCGGGACTTGGCACGCAGGCCGGCGCGGCTTTGGACCTGTCCGTGCAGTTGGCGACGAACACCGCGCAGCAGGCCCAGGCGACCGCGGCGGCAGCCACGGCGAAGGTGGCGCAGACCGCGCTGGGGCAGATCCAGAGTTTGGTTTCCAGTTTCGCGAGCCAGCTCCTGGGCCCGAGCGGCGGCGATGCGGCGAGCCTGCCGACGCTGGCGGCCAGTGCCGCCGGCGCGCTGCGTCAGGTGGCCGGGCTGCTGAACACCAAGGTGGGCGACGTGTATGTGTTCGCCGGCCAGGACAGCAGGACGCCGCCGGTGCCGGATCCGGCCAATATCGGCACCTCCTCGTTCTTCACCGCGATCCAGGCGGCGGTGGCGGCGCTGGACACCAGCGGGGCGGCCACCGTGCAGACCCAGGTGCTGACGGCGGCGGGACCTGGTGCCACCTCGCCGTTCGCGCCCAGCCTGGAGGCATCCAACCTGCCTGCAAGCGTGGATGTGGGGGCCGGGCAGACGGTGCAGCCCTCCGTGTTGGCGGACCGCAACACGGACGCGGTTTCCGCTGGCGCGGGCACGACGAGCACGGGATCCTATACGCGCGATATCCTGGCCTCCTTGGCGACAGTGGCGTCCCTGGGCACGGCCTCGGCCGGCGACCCGCAGGTGCAGAGTCTGCTGAGCAGCACGCAATCCACGTTGAGCGGCGCGCTGGACGCGCTGAACACGGATATCGGCGGCCTGGGCGTACGGCAGCAGACGATCAGCGCGGCGCAGACCGAGCTGACGGGGACGGCGACGGTGCTGACAGGGCAGCTGGGGGCGGTGCAGGACGCCGATTCGGCGACGGTGGCGACGAAGCTGGCGGAGGTGCAGGCGCAGTTGCAGGATTCTTATAAGGTCATTGCGAATTTGGAGCAGTTGTCGCTGGCGAAGTATCTCTAAGAAGCAGTTCTTTTTTGAAAAAAAGAAACAGAAAACTTTTGTCAGTTTGAGTCCGCGACAGCGCGGGTAAAAGTTTTTTGCTTCCTTTTTGCAAAAAAGAAGTTCTTAACTTTCTTTCGGCACCCTGGCCGCGCCGGCAAAAATGCCGCCGCCACTCCAGAAGGGTCAAGCCATGTCCAATCTCGTGCTCGAACTGCGGCAGGGAGACATGATGGTGGTCAATGGCGCGGCCATCCGGTTTCGCACCCGCACACGCATTGAACTGACGGCGCATGCGCGATTTCTGTTCGGCCGGCAGATTATGGCGCCCGCTGAAGCGGACACACCGGCGCGGCGGATCTATTTCGCGTTGCAGACGGCCTATATCGGGGACGAGCAGGAACGCCGGGACGGGCTGGTGGACGCCGAAGCGTTGATCGAAGCGTTCAAGGCGGCAACAACGTCCGTCTCCGCGGTGGCACTGCTGGACAGCGCGCTGGCCTGCGCGCGGGCGGACAAGTGCTACCACGCGCTGCGGCTGGCGCGGCGGGTGGTGCGGCATGAGGATGCCGTGCTTGGCCGCGCCGCCCCCGCCGGGGTGGCGCACACGCCGCCCTCAGGCGAACAGAGAGAGCGTGTTGGCGCCAGAATCGGTGGCGCTGCCTGAACCGTCCGTATTTGCGGAAGGGTCAAGGATGGAAAGCACCGCGTCGCCCGATGTGTCCGTGCCGTCCGAAAACAGGGACGCGACGCTGCCCGCGGCCGGGCCTGTGTCCGCCTGGGATTGCTGCGACACGAGATACTGCTCGGCTGCCTGCTTGACGTAGGATGCCGATTGGAAGTTGCTGATGGTTACTTTATCTTTCAAGATAGCCGTTTGCTGGTCAAAATCCAGCAAATCGAAGTTCTGCACCGGCAATCCCACCGATGTCACCACAACCTTCAGCAGGCTCGCATCCGATTGCAGCGCGGTGACGGATGTCAGGGAGGCGGCTTGGCGCGCAAAGTAGAGCGCGTTCGCCAGGCCTGGCGCCTGCGTGTCCGCGTTCTTTTCGAATGTGTTGAGCGTGTAGGGTTCGACGATCTTGGCCACACTGGCCGCAGTGGCGAAGGGTGGCGTGGACCAGTTCGATAGCGCATTGGCGAATGCCAGGAATTTTGCATTGCCGATTGTCTGCGCCAGCGACGTCTTGGAGGTTGGATCTTGGGTCAGCAGTTTCCGCAAAACCGCGGTCTGGCCGATCTTGTCCTGCAAACCGAACGCGCCGAGCACGACGGTGAGCGCCTTGTAGTC
>CAZZYR010000169.1:0-5713 GCA_964658235.1 uncultured Acetobacteraceae bacterium
ACAGCGTTGCCACCTCAAAGAACAGAAAGACGTGCGCGTACCCATGCTGCAGCGCATTGCCGCGCAGGGGCGCTGTGTAGAGCAGTCGCCAGTGCAAATAGCGCAGCGTGAGCGCGGTGCAGACGACGGCGGCGACGGCGCGCGCAATGCGCGACTGCTTGCCGAGGCATTCAAACAGCAGCACCAGCAGGCCGGTGCTGAGGACGAAGACGGTGAAGGTCGGTGCGGGAGTCATGACCCGGTCAGAACCAGCGCCGAACCATGCGGCTGGCAAAGCTGCTGGGCATCGTTGGCAGAACGACGCGAGCCGTACGGCCGACGGCGCAGGCCTGTGTGGCGCCGCCGGTATCTGGCGCCATGGCGACGCGTACGGTGGCCAGTTCCTGTGACGAGTCCTGCAGTGGGAAGGCCGCGAACTTGTGGTTCACCTCCTTCTGCGGATCGCCGCTGACGGACAGCACCGTGCCCGTCCGCTCGGCAACCTCGCCGGCCAGGCGGAAGCGCGCCACGCCGCCGATGGCGAGCTGCGGCATGCGGTCCTGCGGCACCTCAACCAGCAGGAACTGCCGGCTGCAATCCACCAGCGAAAGCACGGCATTGCCGGCGCCCAGGATGCATCCTTTGCCCGTGCGTTGGCGGGTCGCGGCCACATCAGTCTGCTGAGTGGCGATTTGCCTGTTCGGCTGCTCAGCGCCAGCCTGACTGGCGATAGGTTGGAAGCGCGGCTGCGCGAGACGCCGACGGCAAAGGCCCGCCAGGAACATGTGCTGGCACAGGCAGGTGACGGCGGCATATTGGCCCGCGTTGCGCTGCCCGTTCCGGCCGGTGCGTCGGACGCGCGCGCCGCATTTGAACTGCCCGCGGACATGATCCACCGCCTGGCGTCCTTGCGCCTGGCGGGGGTGTCCGGCGCGGGTGCGGTTGCGCTGTTGGACGAGGCTGCGCGGTTGCGCCCGGTGGGCCTGGCTGGCGGCGGCACGGGCGCGGACACCCCCCTGCTGGGCGATCAGTTTTTCCTGGACCGTGCGCTGGCGCCGATCACGGAATTGCGCCGGGGCAGTGTGTCCGCGCTGCTTGGCCGCCGGCTGTCCCTGCTGGTCCTGACAAGCCCCACCGTGTCGGAAACGGATCAGAGCGATCTTGTCGCCTGGGTCAAGCAAGGCGGGTTGCTTGTGCGCTTCGCCGGCGCTGGCCTAGCACCGACGCCGGATACTGCCGAAGCCGCGCAGACGGCGGATCCGTTGTTGCCTGGCCGTTTGCTCGCGGGGGACCGCCAGCTCAGCGGCGCGATGTCCTGGGGTCAGCCCGCGCACCTGGCGCCGTTCCCGGACGGGTCGCCCTTCGCCGGCTTGCGAATCCCGGCCGAGGTCACCGTGGGGCGGCAGGTGCTCGCCGATCCCGCCGCCTTGCCGGCGCCGGCAACCTGGGCTTCGCTTGCTGACGGCACGCCGCTGGTGACGGCCACGCATCTGGGTGCGGGCGAGGTGGTGCTGTTCCACGTCACCGCGAACGCGGACTGGTCCAATCTGCCACTCTCTGGCCTGTTTGTGGACATGCTGAGCCGGCTGGTGGCGCGGTCGGCGGGGGTGGCAGTGGCGGATGATGGCCGGCGGCTGGCGCCCGCGCTGGCGCTGGATGGCGCGGGTGTTCTGGGCGCGATGCCGCCGTTTGCCCGCGCATTGGCCGCGCGCGATGTCTCGCACACAACGCCCTCACCGGCGCATCCGCCGGGTTTCTATGGCAGTCCGCAGGATCGCCACGCGTTGAATCTCGGCGCAAGCCTGCCCGCGCCCGCCGCCATGGCCCCAATCCCAGGCGCGGAGCAGCTTTCCCTGGCTGCCGCGCCGCGCGAGCGTCCGCTTGGACCGGGATTGATCGCGCTTGCCGTCCTGCTTCTGGTGGCGGACATGCTGCTGACATTGCGCCTGCGCGGCTTGCTGGACGGCGTTCTCCGCTTCGGCATGGCGGTGTTGGTGGCCGTGGCCCTCGCCGGACCGGCGCGTGCTGCAAGCCCAGCGCTCGCCACGCATCTCGCCTACATCGTCACCGGCGACGCGCAGGTGGATGCTACGTCGAAGGCCGGCCTGGCCGGTTTGTCCGATTACGTGAACAGCCGGACGGCCGCCGTGCTGGGCGACCCGGTGGGCGTGACGCCGGGCCATGACGCGCTCGGTTATTACCCGCTGCTCTACTTCCCCGTTACCGTCGGCGCCGACAATTCGCCAGCCTTTGTGACCGCGCTGAACGACTACATGCGCCACGGCGGCATCGTGGTGATTGATTTGCGCGGAGGCGACGCGGCATCGGCCGGATCGGGCGCGGGCGCGGCGCCGGACACGGCCGCCGTCCTGCGGCGGATTGGTCAGGGCCTGGACATTCCGCGTCTGACGCCGCTTACCTCGGCCCATGTTCTGGCCCGCGCATTTTATTTGTTGCAGGATTTTCCAGGCCGCTTCGATGGCGACACGGTGTGGGTTCAGCAGGACCAGGACCGCATCAACGACAGCGTGAGTCCGGTGATCGTGGGCGCGAATGACTGGGCCGCCGCCTGGGCCCAGGACGAAGACGGCAATCCGCTGTTCGCAACGGTGCCTGGCGGGCCACGCCAGCGCACGCTGGCGTTCCGGTTCGGCGTGAACCTGGTGATGTATGCGCTGACAGGGAACTATAAGGGCGACCAGGTGCACGTGCCGGCGATTTTGGAAAGATTGGGACAATGACAGGGAACTTCATTGTGTCCGGGCTCCGCGCCGCGAGCCGCCGATTTGCGCGGCTACATAATCGTTTGGAAATCTGGGGTGCGCCCGGACGTGACGGAACTTCTTGTTGCTGACCCAAGCCATCTCAGCGATCCGTCTGCAGCCTGCCGTCCCTGTATGGCTGTTGCTGACCCTGGCACTGCTGTGCTCGGCCGTGGCGGCGCTTGGCATTTGGCGCCGTGCCCGTGGAGCCGCATGGCGCGCGGCAGCGTTCGCCGTGCTGTTGGGCTGGCTCGCGGGCCCAACTCTCATCCAGGAAACCCGCCAGGGCTTGTCCGATATTGCGCTGCTGGTGGCAGACAATTCCGCGTCCATGCAGGTGGGAGATCGTGCAAACCTGGCCGCGCCAGCGGCAGCTTCCCTGGCCGCACAGGCAGCCCGGATGCCGGGCCTGGAGTTGCGCCGGGTGGGCGTGCCGGAAAGCGGGCATGACGGCACTCTGCTTTGGACAGCAGCGCGCCAGGCGCTGGCCGACATTCCCGCCGACCGCCTCGCCGGCCTGATCGCCATTACGGATGGCCAGGTGCACGACTTGCCCGCGGCCGCAAGCGCTATCCCCGCCCCGCTCAACGTGCTGATCCCTGCGTCCGGCGAGGAGTGGGACCGCCGCGTGCGGGTGATCGAGGCGCCGGCCTACGGCATTGTGGGCCACACGCTGGATCTGCGCGTGGTGGTGGAGGATCTGGGCCCTGTTGGCGCAGCGCCGGCTGGGCCGGCCGTCCTGATTGTTCAGCGCGATGGTGCCCCACCCACGCGCCTGGAGGTGCCGGTGGGCGAGGTGCAGACACTTCCCGTGGAGATCACCCGCGCCGGACCGCTGCTGATCCGCCTGTCCACGGACGCCATCCCCGGCGAGGCAAGCCCCCTGAACAACCAGGCGATTGTGAATCTACGCGGCGTGCGGGACCGCCTGCGCGTGCTGCTGGTGTCAGGCGAACCTAATCAGGGCGAGCGCACCTGGCGCCGGCTGCTGAAATCCGATCCCTCCGTGGATCTGGTGCATTTCACCATTCTGCGGCCACCGGAGAAAGATGACACCACGCCGCTGAACGAACTGGCGCTGATCGCCTTCCCCACCCGCGAGCTGTTCCAGGACAAGCTGTCGGGCTTCGACCTGATCATCCTGGACCGCTTTTCGGACCGCGGCATCCTGCCGCATGTCTATCTTCGCAACATTGCCGATTACGTCCGCCACGGCGGCGCGCTGCTGCTGACGGCCGGGCCGGAGTTCGCCGGCAGCCGCAGCCTGGATGACACGCCATTGGGCGGGATCCTGCCGGCGCATGCGCCACCGCAGGCCGAAGGCTCCGAGGGTGGCGTGATCGATGGCGCCTTTACGCCATTGGTGAGTGATCTGGGCAATCGCCATCCCGTCACTGAAGGCCTTGCCGCCGATCCGGCAGCACCAGGCTGGGGACCCTGGTATCGCGCGATCGCCACGGAAGACGTGACTGGACAGGTGCTGATGACCGGCCCGAACAAGCAGCCGCTGCTGATCCTGAATCACGTGGAGCAGGGCAGGGTGGCGATGCTGATGAGCGACCAGATCTGGCTGTGGTCGCGCGGCCTGGGCAACCAGGACGGCGCCGGCGGCGGACCCCAGGCGGAGCTACTGCGCCGTGTGGCGCATTGGCTGATGAAGGAGCCCGAACTGGATGAGGAACAGCTGACGGCGCGGATCCAGGGGGCGCGTCTATTAGTGGAGCGTCGGTCGGCCGCCGGCGACGCCGCTACCGAGGTGACAGTTACGCCGCCTGCGGGTGCGGCACGCACGCTTGTTTTGCACGCCACCGGCGCTGGCCGCGCCGCGGCCAGCCTGGACGGCGCCGCCCCTGGCGTATGGCAGGTGAGCGATGGCACGCATCTGGCGTTTGCCGCCGTCGGGTTGGACAACCCGCTGGAGTATGCCGATCTGCGCGCCACCGCAGACAGGGTGGGCAAGCTCGCGAACGGATCGGGCGGCGGTGTTACCTGGCTCGGCCGCGGCATTCCCACGCTGCGCCGCGTGGGACCAGGGGATGTGGCTGCGGGCTCCGGCTGGGTGGGCGTACGGCGGCGAGACGCGCATTTGGTGACTGGCGTTGCGGATGTGCCATTGCTGCCGCCCTGGCTGGCCTTGCCGTTTCTGCTTGGCCTGGTTCTCGCGGCATGGCGCCGGGAGGCGGCGTGAGAATTCGGCTTTTGCTTTCCTGAGTGAGCGCCCGTGCTATAATCACCGCATGAAGACGCATCTGATTGCCGTTTGTCTTTCTCTCATTGGCTTGCCAGCGCTGGCGCAGGTGGGTCCGTCTATCGGCGGGAGCCAGGGATATGGTGGGCAGGGCTATGGCGGGTCGGGGCTCAGCCGCGCGCCAACCGGCGCCAAAACTGCCGACGATGATTCGGGTGGCAAGCCGCCTTCTGAGAAGCCCGCGGAGCCGCCGCCGGCCATTCCAGGCGCTCAGCCGAACGCGGACACGGCCGTGATCCCGGCCGATAAGGTGGCGGCCGAAATGAGCCCCAACGACGCGCTGTTCGATGCGATTACCCGCGGCGACCTGGCTGCCGCGAAGGACGCGCTGAACCGTGGCGCGCAGCTGGAGGCGCATAACGTGTTGGGTCAGACTCCCACGGATGCCGCTATCGACCTGAGCCGCAATGACATCACCTTTCTGCTGCTGTCGATGCGTACGTCCGTCCCCAGTGCGCATGCGGCGGTTCAAACCGCGGCGGCGCCGGCGCCGCACGCGAAGGCGGCCCATGTGAAGGTTGTGCGGACGGCGGCGCGTGCTGTGCCGGCTGACCGTGGGACGCCAAATCCTGCGGTTGGATTTACGGGGTTCTGAAGCAAGGCCGTCTCTTCTTAAAAAAATAAGCAAAAAACTTTCTGATTACGCACCTTGCTCAGCCAACGGTGCACATGCTCGACTCTGTCAACAGGTTGAGTTGAGGGAGTTTTTCGTTGGCGCGCAATA
>CAZZYR010000170.1:0-5695 GCA_964658235.1 uncultured Acetobacteraceae bacterium
GCGTGCGCGACAGCACTGACAAAAGTTTTTTGGTTCTTTTTTTCAAAAAAGAACCGCTTTCTTACGCCGACTTCGCCTGCAGCCGCTGCGCCGGCGGCGCGGGCTTCAGGGACGGCGCCAGCACGAAGCCGACTTCGCCGCTGATGCGTTCGGCGGCCTGGCTGATGTAGCCGCGGAAGTGGGACCATTCCGGGCTGTCGAAGCTGCGGATATCGTAGCTGCGCTGGGCCTGGGCGGTGATGCGGAATTCGGCGAATTCCGCGCCCGGCTCGGGGGGTGGCGGGCCGTTCAGGGTGTCCAGGGTGGCGTCCTTTGAGACCCACAATTCGCGCACGCCCTGGGCGAGGCGCTGGACGCGTTCCATGCCGTCCTCGAAGGTGGCGACGGGTTCGTAGGCGCCGGCGATCGGGTCCCAGACATCGAACGCGTAGTCGGCGGGGGGCTGGCGTGCCTCGAAGTGGGTGATACGCAGGGACGGCTGAGACACGGTTGGCTCCTCGGGGGGTCGGCCGGCGCCAGGCGGTTGTCTCGACAAAGCGAGCGGCACGCACAGGTTTTTCGCGGCGGGATGCGCATATGGAACCCGTGTGCGGCGGTGGCAAGATGGAATGCTGCGCGGCAGCGTTGCCTAGGGTGGTGGTGTGCTAGGCTGCGCGAGGTCTTGGGAGCCGAGTCGGGACATGGCGAAGAGCGAGCGGATCGTGTTCCTGCCCTATGCGCAGGGCAAGCGCGGGGCGATCAAGCCGGGCGTGCCGGTGGCGTGCCGGGATGCCGCGGAGGGTGCAAGGCGGGCGGAGAAGGCGATGGCGGCCGGTTCCGCGATCGGCGGCCACGTTGTGCGCGTGGTGGCCGACGAAGATGCTGGCGACTACGAGGACCCCGTCTATCTCAGCGCCCACGGCGTCGTGCCCGAACCTGTGTAGTCAGGTCCGCGACAGCACTTCCAAACGTTTTTTGCTTCTTTTTTTCAAAAAAGAAGAACTTGCTTTCTTTATGCCGCTCCAACCCGGCTTTGCCTCCATCACGACCGGATACAGCGACGGCAGCACAAGCAGCGTGAGCAACGTGGCGGTGATCAGCCCGCCGATGACGACGGTGGCCAGCGGGCGCTGCACTTCCGATCCGGCGCTGGTGGAGACCGCCATTGGCAGGAAGCCGATGGAGGCGACCAGGGCGGTGGTGAGGACGGGCCGCAGGCGCTTTTCGGCAGCGTCGCGGGCGGCGTCCGCGGCGTTGCGGCCAGCCTGTCGCTCCTGCTGGATGTAGCTGGCCAGCACGACGCCATCGAGGATGGCGATGCCGAAGGTGGAGATGAAGCCGATGCCGGCGGAGACGCTGAAGGGCATGCCGCGCAGTACGAGCGCGATGATGCCGCCGGTGGCGCTGATGGGGACATTGAGGAAGATCAGCCCGGCCACGCGCAGGCTGGAGAAGTTCAGGTAGAGCATCAGGAAGAGCAGGATCAGCACGCCGGGCACGACGATGGAGAGTCGCGCGGAGGCGCTTTGCAGGTTCGTGAACGTGCCGCTCCAATCCAGTGTGTATCCGGTGGGGAGTTTCACTTTGTCCGCCACCGCCTTTTGCGCTTCGGTCACGAAGCTCTGGACGTCGCGGCCGCTGACGTTGATGTCCACGTCCAGGCGGCGCTGAAGTTTGTCGTGTTCGATCTGCGCGGGGCCATCCGCCACGCCTATGTCGGCGACGGCGGAGAGCGGGATGGATTGGCCGTTCGGCAGGCCGACGGGAAGGTCGCGGATGGCCGAGAGGCTCGACCGGGAGTCCGGCGACAGGCGGATTTCGATGGGGGTTTCCGTGTTGTCCTGGCCGTAGACCATGCCGGCGTTGCGGCCGCCGATGGCTTCGACGACGGCGAGCGCGTCCTGCGCGGTGGCGCCCGTGCGGGCCAGGCGTTCGCGGTCCACGCGGACGGTGAGCGCGGGGAGGCCGCCCTGCTGCTCGGCGCGGACGTCCGACGCGCCCTTGATGTTTTCGACGGCGCTGACGGCCTGGTCGCCGAGGCGTTTCAGTTGGGCGAGATCCTGGCCGTAGAAGGTGAGGGCCACGTCCGAGCGGACGCCTTGCAGCAGGTCGTCCATGCGCATCTGGATGGGTTGCGAGAGTTCGAAGGCGACGCCGGGGATGCTGGCCTTGAGCTTTTCCTCCATGGCGGAGGAGATACCGGTTTGGGTGGCGGCGGTCTTCCACTGGCCGGGCGGTTTGAGGATGACGTAGGTGTCCGTGCTCTGCACGCCCATCGGGTCCGTGGGGGTGGCGGCGCTGCCGGTTTGGGAGACGACGGTGGCGACATCCGGGAAGGCGCGCAGAATGCGCTCGATCTGGCCGACGGTGCGGAGCGAGGCGTCCAGGTTGATGCTGGGGAGTTTGTTGGATGTGACGACGATGGCGCCTTCGGCGAGTTGCGGAATGAATTCGCCGCCGAGGCCGAGGGCGAGGACGGCCGAGCCGGCGAACAGGACGCCAGCGATGCCGGCGGTGATCCAGGGGTGGCCGGAGGCGCGGCGGAGCACGGGCGTGTAACCGCGCCGGGCGGTGCGGACCACCCAGGTGTCCTTGGCTGACGCTTTGCCGCTTAGGAAGGTGGCGGACAGCGCGGGGACGGCCAGCATGGTGACTAGGAGCGCGCTGACCAGGGCCAGCATCACCGTCAGCGCCATCGGGCGGAAGGTTTTGCCTTCGATGTCCTGCAGGCTGAGCACGGGCAGGTAGACCATGGTGATGATGGCGACGGAGAAGATCACCGGGCGGGCGACTTCGGCGGCGGCGCCTGGAACTGCTTTGACAGGATCGGACTCGCCGCCCTCCTCGGATTGGCGGCGCAGGACGTTTTCAACGAGCACGACTGCGCCATCGACGATCAGACCGAAATCGAGCGCGCCGAGGCTCATCAGATTGCCGGAGATGCCGAGCGCGCGCATGCCGGCGAAGGCCATCATCATGGCGAGCGGGATGACGGCGGCCACGATCAGGCCGGCGCGCAGATTGCCGAGCATGAGCAGCAGAATGCCCACGACCAGGAGCGCGCCTTCGACCAGATTGTGGGTGACGGTGCGGATGGCGCGCCCGATCAGGTCAGAGCGGTCGTAGAAGATTTTGATTTCGATGCCAGGCTGCAGGGTTTTCTGCACCTCGGCGATCTTGGCTTTGAGCGCGGGCAGGACTTCGCTGGCGTTGAGGCCGTATTGCATGTCCGCGACACCGACGATGGTTTCGCCCACGCCGTCATGGGTGACGGCGCCGAGGCGGGCGCGCGGGGCGAGTTTGACGGTGCCGATGTCCGCGATTGTGACGGGAGTGCCGGCCGGGGTGGCGCGCAGGACAATTCCGGCGACGTCGTCAGCGTCTTTGGCGAGCGCGATGCCGCGGACGATCTGCTGTTCGTCGCCGTGCTCGATGGCGGCGCCGCCGCGGGTGGTGTTGTTGGCCTCCAGCGCGGCGGAGACGTCCGGGAGGGTCAGATGCTGGGCCTGCAGCCGGTCCGGGGAGACCTGGATTTCGAAGGTCTTGAGCTCGCCGCCGTAGATGTTGACGTCCGCGATGCCGGGGACGAGGCGGAGCTGCGGCACGATGTGCCATTGCAGCATCTGGTAGAGCTGCATGGGCGTGTAGCCGGGGCCGCGCAGCTCGAATTCCAGCACTTCGCCCAGGCCGGTGGCGAAGGGGCCTTCCTCCGGCGTGGCGACGCCGGGCGGCATCATCTTCTGGGCCATTTGCAGGCGTTCGAAGACCTGGGCGCGGGCGGTTTGCACATCCGCGCCGTCCTCGAAGGTGACGTAGACGGCGGAGAGGCCGAAGCGGGAGGTGGAGCGCACGTCCTTCAGGAGCGGAAGGCCGGCCATCTGGGTTTCCACCGGGACGGTGACCAGGCGCTCGACTTCGGCCGGTCCGAGGCCTTGTGCCTGGGTGAGGATCATCACCTGCTTGGGGGAGATGTCCGGCACCGCGTCGATGGCGAGGCCGCTCAGGTTGATGAGGCCCGCGCCCAGGACGCCGAGGGCCATGATGATGACCAGCCAGCGGCGGGCAACCAGGACCCCGAAGAAGCCCTGCACCTAGCCGGCCCCGCCGAGCATGGATTTCTGCAGGATGGCCTTCAGCGCGAAGCTGCCGTCGGTCACCACCTCGTCGCCGTCCGCGAGGCCGTTGGTGACCTCGACCCAGTCCTGGCGCTGGACGCCGATTTTGAGCTCGTGGCTTTGGAATTGGCCGGCGCCGGCGGTGGTGAAGGCCATCTGTTTGTCGCCGACGAGCTGGATTGCGGCGGCCGGCACGACGAGCTGACGGCGGCCGCGGTCGCTGGTCAGGACCACTTCGGCCGAAATGCCGGCGCGCAGCGCGCCGTCCGGGTTGGCGAGCTTGATGCGCGCCGGCAGGGTGCGGGCCTGGGGGTCCAGGGCGGCGCCGAGCGCGGCGATCTGGCCGTGCCACCGGCGGGTGCCGCCTGGGGTGGTGACCGTTGCGGGGTCGCCGACCGCGAGCAGCGGCACGCTGGCCTCCGGGACGTGGGCGAGGACAACCATGGTGGAAAGGTCGGCAACCGTCAGTGCGTCGCCGCTGGACTCCATGAGCTCGCCAGGGGTGATTCCGACCGAGACGAGGACGCCGGACAGGGGTGCCGAGAGCAGGGCGATTCCGGGGGTGGTGCCGGCGCCGAGACGCTGGATCTGGGCCTGCAAGGCGGCGGCGTGGGCGCGGGCGGAGTCCGCGGCGGCCTGGGCCTGGGCCAGTTCCAGGCGCCGGCGTTCCGCTTCGGCGCGCGACAGGGAGCCGTCGGCGGCGAGGAGCTGGCCGCGGCGCAGCGCGCTGCGGGCCACGGCGACGCCGGAGGCGGCTTCGCGCTCCGAGGCGCGCGCGGCGGTGAGGTTGGCTTCCGCATCGGCCAGGCTGGGCATGTAGATTTCCGCCAGAGACTGGCCGGCGCGCACCTGGTCGCCGGGCTGGGCGAGCAGGCGGAGGACCCGAGCCTGGGCCAGGGATCGCACGACGCCGACGTGGCTCGGGTCAAAGGCCAGCGTACCGGGCACGCGCATGGGTTCGGTGATTTCGCGCGCGGACACGCGGGTTGTTTTCAGGCCCACGGTCTTCTGCTGTTCGGGGCTCATGCGGATCAGGCCGGGCGGGTCTTTTGGCTGGGGCTTGCCGGCGTCCTCGGCGTGGCCGGCGGCGGTGCCGAGAAGCAGCAGGGCGCAGAGGGCGACGGTGCGTCTCATGGGAGCACGCCGGCGGCCAGTTGGACCCGCAGCCGGGCGGCGCCCAGCATGGTGCGGGCCTTGTCGCGGGCGGTGGCGGCGTCGAAGGCCAGCGCGTTGGCGCGGACCACTTCGATCAGCGGCATTTCGCCGGCGCGCCAGGCGCGGTCGATTTGGCCGCGGCGGTGGTCCAGTTCGGCGGCGGCGCGCTCGGCGGCTTGGCTGCCGCGTTCGGCGCCGGCTAGGGCGGCCTGGGATTGACGGATGGCTGTGAGGACCTCTCGCCGGGCGAGGGCCAGTTGGACCATGGCCTGGGTGGTTTCCTGTTCGGCGGCGGCGCGGCGGGGGGCGTTGCGGGCTTCGGTGGCGAAGGAGAAGCGGACGACTACGCCAAAGCGGGTGTCCCAGCGGGTGCCGGGCTGCTTTTCGTCGATGCCCTGGAAGCCGACTTGCGGATCGTCCCGGTTCTGCAGGCGGACGAGGTGTTC